>DATEMG010000620.1:0-5017 GCA_035275805.1 Blastocatellia bacterium | reverse complement strand
CAGACCGCATTGCTGACGCCCGCGCCATCAAAGGTCAGTCGCTTCGGTTCGCCGCCGTTCACGGAGACGAGATAGACCTCGCCGACCACGGCGCTGATCACTCGCACAAAGCCCAGTTGTTTGCCGTCAGGCGAAAAAGCCGGACTGCAATCGCCGACGACAGAGGCCGGCGGCGACGTCACGCGACGTTTCTCTCCGGTTTCGATTGATAGAAGAAAGAGGCTGAAAGGCTCTTCGGCCGAGGTCTTGTCGCTCACGGCCAACCATCTCCCGTCCGGTGACCAGTGAATCCAGGTATGGCTTCCGAATCCGAAGCGGTTGGCCCAGACACCGGCCAGTTTACGCTCTGCGCCGCCGAGCGCCGGGACGAGAAAGATTCCATCTCCGTCGGCCGAGCTGCGATAAAAAGCTATTGTGCGGCCGTCCGGCGACCAGACGGGATTCACATCGTCTCCGGGGTCGTCGGTCAGTCGCACCCAATTCCCGCCATCCACCAGCCGGACGTAGACGTCAGTGTTGTCATCTTTGGCGCCGCTCCAGACAAAAGCGATCTGGTTGCCGTCCGGTGAAAAGGCGGGCTGTGATTCGCGCCCCGGATAAGTGGTCAGCGGAATGACGTTGATCGGAGAATCTGCGCCGCCGCCGGCGCCGGACGACCGGAAGACAGACTTGAAATACAGAAAGCCCAGAACGCCAAGCAGCGCTATCGCCGACAACCACAGCGCCGTCGCCCAACGACGTCGAGAACGCCAATCCGCCGTCTCCTGACTATTAACCGCCCTTACCGCATTCTGATTCGAGGCCCCGGCGCCGTTTTCCGCCAGGGGATGGGGAATGGATGAGATTGCGGCTGCCCCATCCACTTCCGTCACCGGCGCAATGAAGCGGTAGCCAAGCCGCGGAAGCGTTTCGATGTAATGCTGCTCGCCCGATCTTTCGGCCAGGGCCTTTCGCAAGGCCGAGATGTGAACGTTCAGATTGGCCTCTTCAACCACTGTATTCGGCCACAAAGCTTTGATCAGGCTCTCCCGGTTCATGACCTGTCCCGGATTTTGCACCAGCAGCAGGAGCAGATCGAATTCCTTGGGCGGCAGCATAATGACCTCGCCATTTCGATACAGGCGATGCTCAGCGGCGGCGAGCCGGAAAGGGCCGAATTCGTAAAACTGATTGTTTTGCCGCTCTAAATGTCCCATAAGCCGTCTTTAGGTGATCTTTATACGGGTCTTTACTGAAAATTTATCCGATCCAAAGGACTCCTACCCCTAGCAGCGAATAAGCTGCGCCAACGAAACAACCTTTCAATCATGATTTCAGGCTTTGCTGGCGCATATTAGAACGATTCTCAATCATCAATCAATGCTGGTTAATGAAGACGTGGGCGGACATTAGTCTGCCCTTGAACTGGGCAGACTAATGTCCGCCCCACGTCTTCGCCCACATCTTCTGAGGAGGCGCCATGTTCAAACTACCACCCATCATCCGAATTACCTTGCTCTGCCTGTTTTTGCTGTTCGTCGGGTTAGGGCTGACCGTCAGCGCGCAGCAATTCACCGGTACTATCCAAGGCGTTGTGCAGGATTCGACCGGGGCCGTTGTCACCGGCGCGGAAGTCTCCGTCATTAATATAGCCACCGGCGAAACCCGCATAGTGACGACCGACGGCAATGGCGCATACATCGCGCCTCAGTTAAGGCCGGCCCTTTACCGGGTCGTGGTCAGGAAAGCCGGGTTCAAAGCCGCGACGCTGGACGAAATCAAACTCGACGTGCAGCAGATTCGCGCCGTCGACGTGAAACTCGACGTCGGACAGGCGACCGAGACCGTGAGCGTCAATGCTTCGGGCGCGGCGACTATCGAGACCGTCAGTTCTACCGTCAGCCAGACCATTGAAAATAAGCGGGTCGTCGATCTGCCGCTCAACGGCCGCAATCCGTTTTCGCTCGCGACCCTGAGTCCGGGCGTGATCCCGGCGCCCGGCTCATCGCCGTTCATCAGCGGCGGTCGCAACGCCACGAGCGAAGTAGCGATTGACGGCATTACGAACGTCAACGCCGAGAACAACGTCTCGATCCTCGACCTCAACTACACGCCCTCCGTGGACGCGGTGCAGGAGTTCAGCGTCCAGACCAACTCGGTCAGCGCCGAGTTCGGCCGACTCGGCGGCGGCGTGATCAATCTGGTCACCAAGAGCGGCTCGAACACGTTTCATTACACGGCCTTCGAGTTCCTGCGCAACAGCGCGCTCGACGCCAACAACTTCTTCAGCAACCGCGCCAACATCAAGAAGGGCAGCTTCAAGCGCAATCAGTTCGGCGGCAACGTCGGCGGGCCTATTCTCAAGGACCGCGCGTTCTTCTTCTTCAATTACGAGGGCCTGAGGCAAGGCGCGGCTTCGGTGGGAACGTTCACCGTCCCGCTGGAGGCGTGGCGGAAGGGCGATTTCCGCGACCTGAAGAACGCCGCCGGGCAGCCAATCATTATTTATGACCCGCTCACGACCAGGCCCGATCCCGCCAACCCCGGGCGCTTCACCCGCGATCAAATTTCGTGCAACGGCATGTTAAATGTGATCTGCGAGGGTCGAATCAGTGACATCGCGCGCAACCTGATGCAATTTTGGCCGCTGCCCAATACTACGCCGATCAACGCCAATACGCAGCAGAACAACTTCACGGCGGTCGGCACGAACATTAACAATTCCAACCAGATCGATTCGCGCGTGGATTACAACTTCAGCTCGAACTTGCGAGCGTTCGCGCGCTTCTCTTCGCTGTTCAAGAACGAGAACCGCCCGTTCAACCATTACGGCAACCTGGCCACGCCGAACAACGCCGGGCCTGTAGACAGCACGGCGCGCAGCCTCTCGGTGGACAGCGTCTATACCGTCAATCCGACGCTCTTCCTAAACGCGCGCTACGGGCTGAGCCGACGCACTTCAAAGCGCACGCCGTTCTCGGCCGGATTCGATTTCACACAGCTCGGCTTCCCGTCGACGCTCAAATCGGTGGCCGACGCGCTCGAATTCCCGCGCTTCGACGTAAACGGCCTCTCGTCGCTGGGACAGGAGAACTTCAACGATCTGGTCATCGCGCCGACAACCCACAGCTTCAACACGAACGTGACGAAGCTCCTGTCGCGCCACACGTTCAAGTTCGGCATGGATTACCGCAAGCTGATGCTCAACTTCCTGCAATTGAGCCAGCCTTCGGGTCAGTACAGTTTCCAGCCACTCTGGACGCAGCGCGATCCGAACCAGGGCAGCAGTACAGCCGGTTTCGGCCTCGCCTCGATGCTTATCGGCGTACCAAATAACGGGACGCTCAGCCACGATCCGACGCCGGCTTCGGCCAGTTCGTATTGGGCCTTTTACTTTGAAGACAACTGGAAGGCGTCGCAGAAATTGACGGTGACACTCGGTCTGCGTTATGAACTCGACGTGCCGCGCACCGAGCGCTACGACCGGCTGAGCGTTTTCGATTTCGACGCGGCGTCGCCGATCGCCAATCAGGTTCCGGCCAATCCTTTCTTCAACTCGGCGAGCCTGAAAGGCGCAATCACATTCGTCACCCCTGAAGACCGCCGCCAGACGCCGACCGACAGGAACAATTGGGGGCCGCGCATCGGCTTCGCTTACAACGTGGCGGATAAGACCGTGGTGCGAGCGGCCTATGGCATTTATTACTCGCCTTCGGGAATGCAAGCGGCAGGGCACACCGGCACGGCGGGCATGATCGGCTTCCGCACCGCGAGCTCGATGGTCGTCAGTCTGGACGGGCGCACGCCGATCGCCTTCCTGGACAATCCGTTTCCGAACGGCTTCAACCTGCCGCCGGGCACATCGCTAGGCGCTGCGACCAACCTCGGGCTGGGACTCGGCGAGAGCGTGATCATCGATTCCGCCAGCCCCTACATTCAGCAATGGAATCTGAACGTGCAGCGCGAACTGCCGGGCGATATCGTTTTCGAGGCTGCTTACATCGGCAGCAAGGGAACACGGCTGCTGGCCGGCGAGAGCGGCATCACGCAATCGCAGTTGTCGCCCTCGTTCCTGAGCCTGGGGACGCAGTTGCAGAACCAGGTCCCGAACCCGTTCTTCGGGATCATCACCAACCCGTCCTCGCCGCTGCGCAACCAGAATGTTTCGCGGGGCCAACTGCTCCGGCCCTTCCCGCAGTATAACGGCATCAACGCGTTCCGCGTCCCGTTCGGATTCTCGATCTATCACGGCGGGACGTTGAAGGCTGACAAGCGATTCTCGAACGGCATGAGCTTCCTCGTCGCCTATACCTGGAGCAAGCTGATTGACGACGTCTCGACCACGGTAGGCTTTCTGGGCCAGGCGAGCGCGCGGCAGAACGTTTTTGACCGCGCCGCCGAGCGCGCCATCGGCTCGCAGGACATCGCGCATCGTTTTGTGAGCAGCTATGTTTACGACTTGCCGTTCGGCAAGGGGAAAAAGTTCGGCAGCGATTGGCGCGGGGCGGCCGGATGGTTAGTCGGCGGCTGGCAGTTCAACGGCATCACGACCTTCCAGAGCGGGGTACCGATCATCATAACGCAGGGCGCCAACACCGTCGGCCTTTTCAATCCGACGCAGCGTCCGACCTGGAACGGGGCCGATCCGAATCTCGATGGCAGCAAGGCCGATAAACTGGCGCGCTGGTTCAATACGTCGGCCTTCTCGCTCACGCCGGCCTTTACCTTCGGCAACGCGCCGCGCGTGATGCCCAACCTGCGCCAGGACGGCGAGAAGAGCTTCGACATGTCGTTGTTCAAGAACAACTACTTCAACGAGGGCAAGTGGAACGCCCAGTTCCGGGTCGAGTTCTTCAACGCCTTTAACCGCGTGCGTTTTGGAGGGCCGGGCGGCCAGGTCGACGCCGGCAACTTCGGCGTGGTCGGCGGGCAAGGAAACGGCCCGCGACAGATCCAATTTGCGCTCAAACTGATCATGTAGTTCGCAGCGGCGCTGCTAACAGTGTGGCGCGAGTTGTTTACTCGCGCCGCTTCGGCC
>DATEMG010000619.1:0-3289 GCA_035275805.1 Blastocatellia bacterium | reverse complement strand
ATCTCACCAGTCAGCCGCTTGCTTACGCGCGCGGTACTGTACCGGCCTCATGTGTTCTGACGCCAAATTACATGTTAATTCCTAAGCGGCTTGCCTGTCTTCAGCATATGCGCGATGCGCTCCTGTGTGGCTTTGGTCCCGCATAGACTGACGAATGCTTCGCGCTCCAGGTCGAGCAAATATTGCTCGCTCACCCGCGTCGGGCGCGTCAGATCGCCTCCGCTCATCACCGTGGCTATCTTCAACCCGATCAGCGCGTCGTGATCTGAGATGTAGCCGCCGCGCTTCATCATGTGGACTCCGAGTTTGAACTTCGTCAGCGCGGCCTCGCCGAGCGCGAGAACATCCTGTCGGGGCTGCGGCGGGACGTAGCCTTCGGCGGCCAATCGCAAGACGGTCCGCTTCGCCTCTTCGATCACGCGTTTGTCGTTCATCACGATGCGATCCTGTCGCCGCATCAATCCCCAGTTCTTCGCCTCGACGGCGCTCGTGGCGACCTTGCCCATCGCGGTCAACTCGAAGTTGTGTTTGAGAATTTCGAAATGATCGGCGCCAGGGGCCGACTCGGCTATTTCAGCCGCGCGCACAGCCATCTCCTTCGTCCCGCCTCCGCCGGGGATCAATCCGACGCCGACCTCGACCAGGCCGATGTATGTTTCAGCCGCGCCGACGGCGCGGTCGCAATGTAGAACCATTTCGCACCCGCCGCCGAGCGTCAGATGATGCGGCGCGACGACCACCGGCTTCGCCGAATAGCGCAGGCTCATGGTCGTGTTCTGAAACTGCTTCACGGCCATCGCCAGTTCGTCCCACTCGCCTTCCTGCGCCGCTAGCAGGATCATCATAATGTTCGCGCCGGCCGAAAAATTCTCGCCCTGGTTGCCGATGACCAGCCCGGCGAAATTCTTCTCGACCTCTTTAATCGCAAATTGGATCATTCCGATCTGATCCTGCCCCAGCGCGTTCATCTTCGAGTGGAACTCGACGCAGGCGACGCCGTCGCCGAGATCAATCAAGCTCGCGCCAACATTTTTCTTTATGACTTTGTTCTGGTCTTTAAGCGATTTGAGGATCGTCACGCCCGCCGGTTGGGGTACCGGCCTGTATTCGCCGCCGGCGAAATCGAAATAATGGCGCGCGCCGTTCTCGCTCTTGTAAAAGCTTTTGGCGCCGGAGGCGAGCATCTTCTCGACATTGGGCGGGATTGCGCGGCCTTCTTCGCGCATCCTGCCGACCGACTGTTCGACGCCGATGACGTCCCAGGTCTCAAAGACGCCGAGTTCGTGTGCGAAGCCCCATTTCATCGCGTTGTCGACCTCGACGATGTTGTCCGCGATTTCGGGGATGCGGTTGGCTGCGTAGATCATCGCTTCGGAGGAAGTGCGCCAGAGGAATTCGCCCGCGCGGTCTTTGGCGTAGATCAACGCCTTCAACCGGTCTTCGAGCCTATCCATGTTCTTGGCCGTTTCGAGCGAGGCGATTTTGGTCTTCTGGCGCTCGCGGTATTCGAAGGTCGAGAGGTCGAGCGTTTGAATCTCGTCGCCCGCTTTTCGGAAAAAACCGCCTTTGGTTTTGTCGCCGAGCAACTTGCGGTCGACCATCTTCTGCAAAACGTCGGGAAGCGTGAACGTCTCGCGCTTCTCGTCGTTCGGCAAGCTGGCATAAAGGTTCTTCGCTACGTGAACGGCGGTGTCCAGTCCGACGATATCGAGCGTGCGGAACGACGCGCTTTTGGCGTGACCGATGGCGGTCCCGGTCATCGCATCGACCTCTTCGGTCGTGTAACCGCTTTCGAGCATGACCTTTATGGCGTCGAGCATGGCGAAATTGCCGATGCGGTTGGCGATGAAACCGGGCGTGTCCTTCGCATGAACGATGCCCTTGCCCAAAGTCCGGTCGCAAAAATCGGCGATGAAATGCGCGACCTCGGCGTCGGTCTCCGGCGTGGTGATGATTTCGAGCAGATGCAGATATCGCGGAGGGTTGAAGAAGTGCGTGCCTAGAAACCGTCGGCGGAAATTGTCGGAACGCCCCTCGGCGAGCGAACCCAGCGGAATGCCCGAAGTGTTCGACGTGACGACGGCCTCGGCGCCCAGATGCGGCTCGACTCGTTCGTAGAGCGAGCGCTTGATTTCGAGGTTCTCGACTACAGCCTCGATCACCCAGTCGCAGTCTTTCAACTTAGGCAGGTCGTCCTCGAAATTGCCTACCGAGACCAGGGCGGCGATCTCGGGAGAAAAGAACGCAGCCGGCCTGGCCTTCTTCGCGGCGTCGAGGCCGGCCTGCGCGATGCGATTACGGACGGCGGAAGAGTCGAGCGTCAACCCCGCCTTTTGTTCTTCGGGCTTTAATTCTTTCGGCGCAATGTCGAGCAACAAACAAGGAATGCCCGCGTTGGCCAGATGCGCGGCGATCTGAGCGCCCATCACTCCCGCGCCCAGTACCGCGGCTTTTTTGATCCGCATAGTTGATGTCTCCTTGGAGTAGGGAGTAAGGAGTAGGGAGTAGGGAATGGAGACAGGAAATATTTCCCGCTCCCCACTCCCTACTCCCCACTCCTCTCCCTTCAGTAATTCGTCAAAATCTTTTCCGGCGCGAAGCCCAGATTGATCAACCGAGCGCGCGTCTGTTCCATCATCTCTTTCGATCCGCAGACCAGCGCGACGGGGGCGTTCAACTCGGGCACGATGTTATCGAGCAGGCTTTGGACGTAACCGGTCGGGCCGCCCCAATCGCCGTTAGGCTGGCTGAGCACCTGGCGCAACTCGACGCCCTGCCGACGCCATTCGGTCGTCATCTCAGCCTCGAAGCAGAAATCGTCCACCGTGCGCGCTCCGTAAAGCACCACGAGGCGACCGTAGTCTTCGCGCGAACGCGACAAATGGCGCAGCGTCGAACGCAGCGGCGCGAGGCCGACCCCCATCGCCACGAAGACCAGGTCGTGGCCTTTATGATCTTCGACCGGGAATCCGCGGCCGACAATGTTTTTCAAAACGACATGTTTCTCGGAGCGCGGGTCGAAGAGCGCCCCGGACAGGCCGGCCGGGACGTGTTTGACCAGGAACTCGAACTCCTCATCTTCCGGCGCGGAAGCGAAAGCGATGTACGTATCGCTGCAGTCTCCCATTCTAAGGACGGCCACCTGACCTGCTTTGAACTCCGGGCGGGCGCCGGCGCGCGGAACCATGAAGAAGCTCCATATTGTTTGTGTGTGTTTGTCGATACGAGTGATGCTTAAATCGATTGGTAACATGGGTGATTGTGGATTGCGGATTGCGGATTGCGGATT
>DATEMG010000618.1:0-15274 GCA_035275805.1 Blastocatellia bacterium | reverse complement strand
CGGCGCCTTTGCCAACAGCCGCTCGCTACCGCTCGCGGTACTGACTCATCGCCTCAAACAATATTTGATAACTTGGTTAATGGACCTACATCCAGGCGCCCGCCTTAAGGTCGTGGAATGGCCGGGGCTGTGGAACATTTGTCCACGAGTCGTAAAACGGGACCATGACCCGGAAGTTGAGATAATTCCTCGGCGCCTCGTGTGTGACCACCACCGCCATGCCCGGGGTCAATTGCCCGGACAGCATTAGGTCGTAAATCGGGAACTCGAGGTAGTTTCTGACCACGCGCTTGAGCTGGCGCACCCTGTGGGTCGGGTCGTCCAGGCAATTTCTGAGCAGAAACGTTTTCGCCTCCTCCTCGATCTTGAAGCCGATGCCCGACGCGGTCAGCTTCTGATCGAATTCGGCCAGCGAGCGCTCCAGCAGCGTGATGACGTTCTGCTCGTTGAGCCGGTCGAAGACCGCTATCTCGTCGATCCGGTTGACGAGTGCGGCGCCCAGCAGGTTATCTATCTCTTCAAGCACGACCAGATTTTGGCGCGGCGCCTCTTGATCGGTCTCCTCGTCGCTGATGAAGCCGATGTTCCTGCCGGCCAGTTGATCGGTCTGCTTCTTCGACAGATCGCTCGTCAGGATGATGAAAGTATCGCGGAGCGAGAACATGCAGCCGAGCGCGCAGAGGACGCCCCGGTCGATCGCCGCCGCCAGGTAATCGCGGAAGGCCGGGGGCGCCAGTTCTATCTTCTCGAAGACCACTACGGACAAAGGCGATTGAGTGAACGGAGGCGTCATTTGAGACAACGCGCTTCCTGCCATCAATTGTTCGTATAAGCCCGACTGCGGGTGCGGATTCGGCTGTTGTCCGAGAATCTGGCAGTTGACGTAGATAGACTTGCACTCATTGCCGAGCAGGACGCGGGCGAGCGCCTGCGCGACGTGCATTTTCCCCGACCCGGTCGGCCCCGCGAACAGGAGCGTCGCTAGAGGGCGGCTGGAATCGGAGTAGCGGCGATTGGCCAGAGCCAGCGTTACGGCCCGCACGAGCGCAGCGACGGCGTACTCTCGCCCAACCACCTGACCCTGAATGGCCTGCATTAGGTAGCTAGAAAAGACCATTTCATATGCCATATTTCATATGCCATATTTCATATGCCATATGAAATGTTCGGTACAGCGTCGTGGTGTGGCGCGGGGAGCGTAAGCGACCAGCGCTTCGATAAAATCGCTTGTTTACCGAGGCTCCTGGTCGCCTACCCTCTCCGCGCCACACCGCTACGCCGTTATGTGGAAGGGCAAAAGCCCTAACAAGGGATTCCAGCAGTCATAGTATAGGGGACGCCAACTTGCGGCGACCCAATCGGAGACAGATAAACTGGCGGTCTCAAGGCCGCTTGTACCGGGCTGACTCCCAGCGGCGGCGTCAGACAGGCCTGAGCCATGACCGAATAAGGATCGGCCATCTGAGGAGCCATCACTCCGCACAACGCGGCCATCTGTACCGGATCAGGTTGGGCTGTGATCAGCGGCCTGATCGGAAGCAGACTGTGCGTCGCCGGATAAGGTTGCGGGATGACCGCTCCCGTCGCCGGGTCGATGCATGGGACCGGGCTGCAGAATGCCGCCGGGGCCATGCTCGCGAAGGCCGGGTGCATCGCCGGGTATGCTGTCGTCGGCTGCGCGGGCGCGTAGGGACTCCAACTGAGCGGGCTGCACCACGGGGCGATTCCGGCGCCGATCTGTCCCGGCGGACACGGGATCACACCAGGCGGACATGGGATCGCAGATTGAACGGCGTACGGGCTTGGTCCTACCACCGGATACGGGACCGGAATCGGACTGCCCAGATATGGATTAACCATACTGGCAATCATCGGATTGATTCCTCCAAAACCTACCCCCGCGCCATATTGGGGGGGACAATAGGCGAATGGTGATAGAGGAGTCGTGATGTTCATTCTCGGGAACATAAAAAAAGCCTCCTAAAGTTGCATGAGTGTCTCGAAGACCTCGGTTGACAAATGTCAGGAGTCGCTCTTGCGCTAGAGCCCAAGAGACGTACCTCCACTTTTCACTTCTCCATGTTATTGTCGAAGCGAGACTCGACTTTGATGAGAGGCAGGATAGCGATATCCTGCCGAGCTCTATCGTCATTGCGTCGTTCGAGGGGTTTATGAGGAATCAGGTGTTCGTTTGTTTTATTCCTATTGCATCAAAATCCTTTGGTACGGTACCGGTAGCGGTAGCGACCGGGCGGGCGGCGATGTAGCCTTCACCACCACCCAGGTCGCTACCGCTACCGGTACCGTACCGGCTGCATCAATATCCTGGCATTCTCAAATATGGCGACATCCCCCATGAGTACTGAAACATTGAATGCGCGTAAGCCGTAGGCGGCATTGCGCGCATCAGGCCCGGATTCAGGCCCGGATTCAGACCCGGATTCAGGCCCGGATTCAGGCCCGGATTCAGGTTAGGACTCATGCCCGGGCTCATGTAGGGCGAAGTCGCGCCTTGCGGAACTCTGGACGTCATCTCCGCAAACAGCAGGTTGATCAATTCATGTATCTCTTGAAGCTTCTCCATTTCTTCATGTGAGATCTGCGAATTGTTTATCTCGCCGGGATTGTTGATTTGGTTTTGCGCCGCAGCAGCCCAAGCCATTGATTTGCCTCCTTTCGGACAAAGAAACTGAGCTAATCTTCCGATCTTCCTGACAAGTCGGCCTTGGTCTTCGGAATGGTGATCTGAAGAATCCCATTGGTAAATTTACTTTTGATTCTCTCCGCCAGGACATTGTTCGGCAGCGGAAAGAGTCGCTCAAACGTTCCGTAGTTTCGCTCTGAACTGTGATAGATGGCTTCCTCGTTCGCTTTCTTGAAGCGGCGCGCGCCCCGAACCGTGAGGATACTGTTGGTCTGAGTCACTTTGACGTCTTCCTGACTCAACCCCGGCAACTCCAGGTTGATTATATAAGCTTCCTGGGTCTCGTAAATTTCCGCGGGGGGCGCCCATGCGGGCGACTTCGCCAACCGCCACGAGACGCCGCTGTTGATCAGACACATGTTGAGCTGGTTGATTTCGCTCTGCACCAGGGCCACCGGGTTGATTCCTTTAGGCAACGGGTAACGGGCCTTTTTCAAGTCGATCTCCGGAGCGGGAAGCCCGGTGATCTGTTCGTAGACATCTTTGACATCAGTCAGGACCTGGTCATAAGAATACATTCTCATAGAGTCTCTCCGTTTTTGCTGATAAACAGGGCGCAGGCGTAGACCACGCAAAGCATGATTGACTTACGCGAAAACGCTCACGCCGAACGCTCTTCCGAGACTGCTGCGCAAGCTCTGAAACATCACCCCGTGGTCTCGAATGCTTCTTGAATGTCCGCCGTAGGCGCGCTCGATTCGGCGCCTTGCACGGGCGTAAATCTCAGCATTTCCTGTTCCTATATTCGGAAAACAGCGAAGTTATTGCGCTAAACGCCAAGAAATATGTAATAACAACGGTTTGAGGCTCAAAATCGAAAAAACTTGCGGGCGAATAGCTTGATGGTGGTGAAGGGAAGGGATACGGCGGCCTTTTAAGGAACGTTTTGCCAACATACATCCACTGTATTGAAAGCAAAATTTCCGCCTCGGGCCTCAGCCGGGCTTTCGATCTTCGCGCTTGCCGAAAAGCATAATCGTGGCTGTATACACGAGCGCCAGGCCGATAACGACGGCTCCGCCCCAGAAAGAAACCGGAAGAAGATATGAAGCGTTGCTGCCGTCAGTGGCGATGAGATAAACCCACTCGTCGAGCGCCATCCCCAGGCCGGCGCCGAAAATCCAGCGCGCCGGCTCAAGGAGCCGTGTCGAAGAGTCCAGGATCGCCAGCGGTATTCCACCCGCGGCGATTAGCAGCAAGCCGGTGAAAATATGGTGGACGTTGTAACCACCGATGTTGAGGTCGGTGTCGGGCGAAAAATGCAGATAGACGCGCAGAATCGCGAAGGTCAGGCTCATCGAACAGAACAGGATGATCCCGTTCTTTCTAATTGCGCGCTGAGGTCTGCTCGAATGATTGTCCATGTGTTTTGCGCTCCTTAGATCAGGTGTCAGGTTTCAGGTGTCAGGTTTCAGGTGTCAGTTAAGAGCAATCCCTGACACCTGACACCTGGAACCTGACACCTTAAATCTCACCACTTCAGGGTCTCAGCGCGCCCGTAATAAATCCCGTTGAAGAGGAATTTGAATGTGCCGTGAGGCTGCGCGCGGAAATTGATCTCAGGCCCGAACATAAACAACTTGCCCTTGCCGACATTCGCCTCGACCACCGCCACGCCGTCCTGCAGGTACTTTTGTCCCCAAGCCCAGCCGCTGCGCAGCGGTTCATCGCTGGAGAACCACGCGACGGGTTTGACGCCTTTCAAGACCGCTTCAGGTTTCAATCGGAACACCGGGCTGTTGTCGAAGAACACGTCGACCTGCTCCGGCATTCCGTAAGCAAGAGGGTTCGAGTTGTCGACGCTCATCTGCAAGAGCGAGCCGGGGATGTAGTATTTGTCGCGGCTGAGAGCGCGTTCGTCTCCGCCCGCCGTCTTCTCCACCAGCGCGTTCGCCATCGGCAGGCCGAGCAGATAGCCGATGTTGCTCGAATTGCCAATGGTTAAGACGGTCCCGCCCGCTTCGATGAAGGCTTTCAATTGTGGGACAGTCTTTGCCACGGTCACGCCGCCCAGGCTTCCGCGAAACTCTTCGGGAACTTCTTCGGCTCTCGGCATTCGGGAGAACGGCGACTCATCCGCTCCGGATGTGGGCGCGCCTCCGCGTCCGGGACCGCCGCGCCCGTCACGCGCCGGGATCGCGCCGGTGACGAAAACGATCACGTCGAATTTATTGATCAAATCGCCCGCGTCGAGAGTCTGCGGGTAGACAACAGTGAACGGGAATTCGAACTGTTCGAACATCCAGCGCGTCCAGCCCGAAGGCATCGAGCCGCCGTAGCGGTCCCACAGCGCGATACGCACAGGCCGCAGCTTGAGCGCCTCTCCCGCAGGCTTCGTCGAGACCGCCTCGAAATTCAGACCCAATTCGGCGGCGATCTTTTGCAGCTTCGTCTGGGTCGAGGGTTTCGCTGGAATGAAGATCGTCCCCGCCGGATGAGTCTTGTCGCCGGAGCCGCCGGTTCTGAAGGACTGCTTGATCCAGTAAACCTCCTCGTTGTCTTTGAGCAGCCGGTTCATGGCGATGAATGAATCATTGACTTGATGGCTGGTCAGATAGCCGGCGGCGTTCGGCGCCGTCGTGACCTTGCCCGGCGAAGGTTTGATGAGCCCGGCGACCTTCTCGAACGGCCCGTCGAAGCCGTCCAATATGCGGTCGAATTTCACGCCCATCTGAAAGGCAAGCGTCCAGCCCGCGTTGTCGTAAGGCGGAATCGGCGGCCCGCCGGGATATTGAAAATCGTTCGGATGGTCCTGGGGTTCGAACATATCGAGCACGTGCGGGCGGAAGGCCTGCGCCGCTTTCACGACGTATGAACCTGCGGGATACGATTTGCCCGCGACCTGAAAGTCCCCCGTCGAGCGGTGGACCATGACGCCGGTCTTGATGAGCGTGTTGACGAATTTGGTCGCGGTCAGGAAGTCGGGTTGATCCGAAGGAATGATGAACCCGCGCGGGTCGCGCATTTCCGGCTTGCGCAGCATCTCGTAGTACTTCATCGGGACTCCGCCACGAAGCCTGCCCAGGGAGACGGGGTCCGGCTGGGCTTCTTCCGACTGCGGCCTGCCTTCGCCGCTCTGTCTGCGGTCGCGGTCGATTGCGGCCTGGACATCGGCGACGCGGCCGGGATAGGCGGTCCAATTGTCGCGGCTCCCGCGCTCGATCGAGTTCTTGCCCATCCGGTAGATGTTGAACAGAAAGTCCTCGCGGTTCTTCGATGCGACGTCGATCACGGCGCGGTTGGCGGTGATCGAATATTCGACCGATTGACGGAAATGCCACTTCTGTGGCGCGATCGGGAATGGCAGGTTGCCTTGCGCCAGTTGGCGGCTGACGACGAAAGGAATTTCCATCGGCGTCGGGTTGCCGATGGTCTCGGTCAACAGGCCGATCATGTTGTGGAAATAGACGGTCGTGCGCAGTCCGCCGTTCCACCAGGTCGAATAGCCCGCGCCGGTGCGAGTCGTCGCGCCTGGTTTGTTCTCGGCCGCGAACCGGTTGTGCATCGCCGCGCCCACGACGTCGAGTCCGGTCACGACCATCGGGTCGAACAGGTAATTGAACGGATCGCGGAACGGCGGGGCGAAGAGCACCGTGCCGGCAGGCCCGGTCTGGTGGTGGTTGTATATGATCTGCGGGAACCATTCGTGGTAGAAGACGCGATTGATCGCCTCGCTCTCGGGCTGCGCCGACATATAAAAATCGCGGTTGTTGTCGTGGCCGATGTATTTTTGGTAAAGCCGCGGGATGCCCGCATAGCTCCTCTTCGTCACATCCGGCTCGCGCATATACCAGTTCGACACCAACTCCATTCCATCGGGGTTGACGAGACAGAAAAGCGTGATCACGTCGTTCAGAAATCGCGTCGTCTCTTCGTCCGTGCGGCTGTTCAACTGCCAGATCGTCTCGATCAATTGCTGCGCGCCCAGGACCTCGGTCGCATGCAAACCACCGTCAATCCAGACGACCGCCTTGCCTTCCCGCGCCATCGCCCGCGCCTGTTCGTCGGTCAATCCTTCGGCCATCGCCAATCGCCGCGAGATTTCCTTGTAGCGGTCGAGCTTCTTGTGGTTTTCGGGCGAGGTGATGATGGCCAGATACATCGCGCGGCCTTCGGCCGATTTGCCCATCTCGACCACCTTCAAACGATCCGACTCCTGGTCGAGCTTTTTAATGTAGGCTTCGTATTGCGTGTAGTTGGCGAGTTGATAGTCGTCGCCGATGTTGAAGCCGAAATGGTCTTTGGGGCTTGTGAGCTTGCTCTGCGCCGAAGCGGTCACGGCCGCAACCGAGCATAGAGCAACCGCGAGCAGCGTACAGATGAACTGGTTCCTACGCATGGGAAGTCCCTCTCTGTGAAATGAAGTTGAGTATCGATTGTCTCGGCGTGGGCTATAAAGCTTGTCGCCGGGATGTAGCAATGGCGAGTACGCCGGACAGGCATAGTTGGTTACGACGTCGCGCTATGGTAGGAGGCTCCCCTTCGCGGCCTTTGCGTCTTTGCGCCTTTGCGAGAACAAACGCTTTAATGAGAAAGCCCATTTCTCGCAAAGGCGCATATGAAGTGTGCGCATAAATCGGCGGAGCCTATGGAGTGCGGCGAGCTCCCGGCAAACGAGTAATAACCAAAAATACCTGACACAATCTTGGCCGGCGTGTAAGGGTCAGCGGCGCCGGACGAAGATGAAATCTCCGCCTTCGTCGCCCACCTCGAAGATCGTGCCGTAGCGCGGCGTTGGCCGAGAGCCGTCTTTCTGCGCGGGACTGTTGTTAATGACCGAGAGGCGGAGTCTGCCGAAGAGTTCCTGCCCCAGCAGCTGTTCCTCCGTGTTCTCTTTGAGGCGCCTGAGCAGATACTCCACAAACACGCTGCGGTAGGGACCTGTGGTCAGAACCCCACTCGTCATCGCCGTCCGGCTCGGCATGTTGTCCAGTTCGGCGACGGCGCTCGACGGCGCGCCGAAAGCCTCGCGCGCCTGGAAAATCCCGCCCGCGAAGCACGCGTCCGAGATCAACAGGATGTGCCGCGCCTTGATCCCGCGAATGGCGTCGCGCAGATCGCTGTTGGAAATCCAGTCCGCGCGCCGGTCGCGCGTCGCGTCTCGCGGCAGCCAGTAACCCTGTTTCCGCTGTTCATCCCACAGCCCGTGCCCGGCGTAAAAGATCAGGAGGTTGTCTTCGGGCTTCAGCTTTTCCGTCATCCGGTCGAGCGCGTCGAGGATAGTCCGGCGGTCGGGGTTCTTGAGCGTCGTAACGTTCTGCGGCTCGAAAGTGTAACGGCTCGTCAACTCCCGCTCGACCTGCTGGGCGTCGCCCACCGGGTAATCCAGGCGGTTGACGCTCGGGTGGTCGTACTCCTGAACCGCGATCAGCAGCGCGTGATACCGCGCTCCGTTCGCGTTCGCGTTCACGTTCGCCGTCACGGGATCGCCTGCCGGCTCACGCCGGACGACGAATGAATCGTTTGTCTGATTGTCGTGAGTGTCGGTGGCCGTGACGGTGATCAGGTTGTCGCCGACTTTGAGCGTCGCCTCGGCCGAAAAGTTCCCGCGGGCGTCGAGGCGAGCCGCGACGCCCTGGACCACGACCTGCTTGACGCCGGAATCGTCCAGGGCCCGCCCCGACACGGTTACCTTGCCTGCACCGGATCTGACGCCGATGCCCCTGGCCATTGAAGGGGAAGTGATGACGATCTTCGGCCCGGTCATGTCTTTGATTGGAGGTCGAACGGATTCGGTCGTGACCGGAGGCTTGGCGGAATTCTTGATGGCCGTAGTGGCGCCTGAAGTATCTGGCCGGCTCCCCCCACTCGTCCCGGACGGGGTTACAACCGCCACTTTCTCGCCTTTCAATCCGGCGACGACCAGGTCGGGCTTGTTGAATCGCGCCATGAATTCAGTCCCCGGGGATTCATCCGCCTCATAGCGTTTATAGCCCTCCCGCCATGAGATGTGCAGCGCGACATCCTCTGAAGATACGTAATAGCTGCCGGGAATGAAGGTTATCCAATTGCTGTCCTTGTTGAGGTCCTTGAAGCGCATAAGCGTTGCAAGCAGATTCCCGACGCCGGTTTCCCATATTTTTATTGTTCCATCATAGCTTCCCGAAGCGAGCGTCTTCCCGTCGGGACTGAAGGCCACGGAGGTGACCGATTTGTCGTGACCTTTCAAAGAGCGGATACGCTGTCCGGCGCTCGCTTCCCAGAATTCGATCGAGCCGTAACTGGCCAGAGCCAGCGTCTTCTCGTCCGGGCTGAAGGCCAGTGATCCGTACAGACTGCTGTCGTGATTCCCGAAGGAGTTGATGAGGTTTCCGGAGGCGACTTCCCAGAGTTTGACCGATCTGTCAGTGCTTCCAGACGCCAACATCTTTCCGTCCGGGCTGAAGGCCACGGTGTTGACCCATTCGGTGTGCCCTTCAAAGGTGCGGTGGCGTCCGCTGCTCACATCCCAGAGCATGAGCGTATTGTCATAACTTCCCGAAGCGAGCGTCTTCCCGTCGGGACTGAAGGCCACGGAGTGAACAAAACTGCTATGCCCTTCAAAGGTGCGGACGAGACGACCACTGCTCACTTCCCAGAGTTTGACCGTCCGGTCATTGCTCGCGGAAGCGAGCGTCTTCCCGTTCGGGCTGAATGCCACGGAGTAAATCGAATCGCGATGTCCTGTGAGGGGGCGGATGAATCGCCCGCTGCTCACTTCCCAGAGCTTGACCGTCTGGTCGGGGCTCCCTCCGGCCAGCGTCTTTCCGTCCGGACTGAAGACGATGAAAGGCACATGACCGGTATGCCCTACAAAGGAGCGGATGAGGCGTCCAGTCTTCAAATCCCAAAGCCCGATCATGTTGTCATTGTGCGCCGAAGCGAGCGTCTTCCCGTCCGGGCTAAAGGCGACGGAGTACACGGTGCAGCCGTGCCTCTCGTTGATCCGAAGTTCCGGTTCCACCGTCTTCTGCGCCCAGGCTATGACGGGCAGAAACAACGCCGTCGAAATTATCAGCTGCAGTATTCGCCGCGAGGCGCTTTTAATTGCATTATTCATCGGTACACCCTGGGGCAAAGTTTTCGCTTTTCACGACCAAGTACTGGCATCGAATTTTGCGGGCTGCGCCCCGACAAAGCTCGGAAGCAAAACGCCGGCGCCACGTCAGCGGCGCCGGACGAAGATGAAATCTCCGCCTTCGTCGCCCACTTCGTGGATTGTGCCGTAAAGCGGCGTCGGCCGGAAACCGTCTTTCTGCGCGGGACTGTTGTTGATGACCGGGAGGCGGATCTTGTTGAAGAGTTCCAGCGCCGGCATCCGTTCCTCCGTGTTCTCTTTGAGGCGCCTGAGCAGATACTCCATAAACACGCTGCGGTCAGGAACCGTGGTCCGAGCCCCGCTCGTCATCGCCGTCCGGCTGGCCAGATTCTCCAATTCCGCGAAGGCGCTCGACGCCGCGCCGAAGGCCTCGCGCGACTGGAAAATCCCGCCCGCGAAGCACGCGTCCGAGATCAACAGGATGTGCCGCGCCTTGATCCCGCGAATGGCGTCGCGCAGATCGCTGTTGGAAATCCAGTCCGCGCGTCGGTTGCGCATCGCGTCTCGCGGCAGCCAGTAACCCTGGTTCCGCTGTTGGTCCCACAGCCCGTGCCCGGCGTAAAAGATCAGGAGGTTGTCTTCGGGCTTCAGCTTTTCCGTCATCTGGTCGAGCGCGTCGAGGATAGTACGGCGGTCGGGGTTCTTGAGCGTCGTAACGTTCTGCGGCTCGAAAGTGTAACGGCTCGTCAACTCCCGTTCGACCTGCTGGGCGTCGCCCACCGGATATTCCAGGCGGTTGACGCTCGGGTGGTCGTACTCCTGAACCGCGATCAGCAGCGCGTGATACCGCCCTCCGTTCGCATTCGCGTTCGCGTTCGCCGTCACAGGATCGCCTGCCGGTTCACGCCGGACGACGAATGACTCGTTCGTCTGATTGTCGTGAGTGTCGGTGGCCGTGATGGTGATCAGATTGTCGCCGACTTTGAGCGGCGTCTCGGCCGAAAAGTTCCCGCGGGCGTCGAGGCGGGCCGTGACGCCCTGGACCACGACCTGCTTGACGCCGGAATCGTCGAAGGCCCGCCCCGACACGGTCATCTTGACCGCGGCGGATTTAACGCCGATGCCCCTGGGCGCCGAAGGAGAAGTGATGACGATCTTCGGCCCTGTCGTGTCTTTGATTGGAGGCTTGGTGGACCCCGTGATGACCGAGTTGGCGCCCGAAGTATTTGAATTGGCTCCTTCATTCGTGACTGGAGGGACCAAATTGCTAACTTCTTTACCGCTTAACCCGGCGGTGACTATGTCGGGTTGGTAGAAGCGCGACCTGAATTCAGGCTCATCGTATTTTTTATTACCGAAATGCCAGGAGATGTACTGCGCCGCTCCTTCTGAAGAGACGTAATAGTTGCTGGGGAGGAAAGCGATCCAATTACCGTCGTGGTAGTGCAGAAGTGACCCCAGCAGGCTCTTGGCGCCGATCGACCATACTCTGATCGTCGCGCTTCCCCCCGAAGCTAGCGTCTTCCCGTCGGGGCTGAAGGCCATACTGTGAACCTCATAGTTTTGCCCCTCAAAGGAATGGATGAGGCTTCCGTCGCTCACATCCCAGAGCTTGACTGTTCTATCATAGCCCCCCGCGGCCAGCGTCTTCCCGTCGGGGCTGAAGGCCACGACGTTAAAGTCCTGCCCGTCAAGGGAGCGGATGAGTTTTTTACTCTTAACGTCCCAAAGTTTGACCTTATGGTCACTGCTCCCTGAAGCGAGCGTCTTCCCGTCGGGGCTGAAGGCCACGGAATGGATCGTGTTTCGATGTCCCGCAAATGTGTGGATGAGGTCTCCGGTTCCCACGTCCCAAAGTTTGATGACCTGTTCATGGCTTCCGGTAGCTATCGTCTTCCCGTCCGGGCTGAACGCCACAGAGGTGACCCACGTATTACGTTGCTCAAAGGAGCGGATGGGGCGTCCGGTATTCACATCCCACAGCCTGAGCGCGCTTTCATTGCCCTCCTCGCTCGTCGAAGCCAGCGTCTTCCCGTCGGGGCTGAAGGCGACGGAGTAGACATTTCCTGTGTGCCCATTAAATAAACGGAGGTGTTTTCCGGTACTAACCTGCCAGAGCTTGATCGTCTTATCTTCGCTCCCCGAAGCTATCGTCTTCCCGTCGGGGCTGAATGCGACGGAACGGACTATTCCGCCGTGCCCCGCTAAGGGGCGGATGAGGCGTCCGGTTTTCACATCCCACAGCCTGACAGTTTTGTCACCGCTCCCTGAAGCGAGCGTCTTCCCGTCGGGGCTGAAGGCCACGGAGTAGACAATCCCGCTATTAAACGGCCCTTCGATCCGAATCTTCGGTTCCGCCTGCGACTGCGCCCAGGCCGCGCCTGGCAGAAACAATGATATCGTAGTAATTATCGGCAGTAGCCGCGGCGCCGCTCTCTTCACCCAGTTATTCATTGATATTCTCTTTCAGATGATCTGATTTGCGATCGAGCCTCGAGATCAGGCGTCTCGATTATCAAAGCTTTTATCTTATTGCCGGGGCGCTCTGAGGCGGCCTCACTTTAGTTGACAAGAGCATCGCATAGCAAGAGTGTCCTTTCCCGGCCTGTGGCCAATCCCATATTTCGCAGCGTGCGGTTCCGGCGCTGGCAAATAACAAACGTAATATGGAAAACGGGAAACGAAAAGTGTTGATGACGGCGCGGCGTCTGATTTAGACTGCCCGGCGCATACCGCCAATTGCAGCAGTCCAATCCGATAAGTGAGGTGAAAAATGACGCCAGGAACAGAGATTGAATACGCCTATCAGTTGGATGAAGAAATACAGCGCGAAATGGACGCCTATTACGAGTACGTGGCGCCGGAGAACGATCAACCCGTGGACAACCTTTTCTCGGCCAAACAACAAACTCTTCTGAAGCGCCCGCTCTACGCCTCGTGGACTCCGCCCGCGGGCAAGCGTCAAACGCCGGGCGAGAAACGCCAGTTCCTGGCGGACGCCAAAGTCGGCCTCTTTTACGCGATGGCCGAACCGCCGCTCGCGCCGGACTTCTTCCTGAGCCTCGACGTGCGGCCGCGCGCCGACTGGCACGAGAAGAAAAACAGGTCATACTTCCTCTGGGAATTCGGTAAGGTCCCGGAAGTGGTGGTCGAGATCGTCTCGAATCGCGAAGGCGACGAACTGGGCCACAAACTGGATGGGTACGCGCGCATGGGCGTGCTCTACTACGTCGTCTACGACCCGCAACTGAAGCTCAAGGGCGACGCCCTGCGCGTCTTCGTCTTGCGCGACGGCGAGTATCAGGAGCTGGACCGCCCCTACCTGCCGCGTGTCGGCCTGGGTTTAAAACTCTGGGACGGCGTCTTCGAGGACAGGGAAGACACCTGGCTGCGCTGGTGCGACGAGCAGAGCAACGTCATCATGACCGGCGAAGAACGCGCCCGAATGGAAGCCGAACGCGCCGACGACGAGGCCACAGCGCGGATGGAAGCCGAAAATCGAGCCGCCCGATACGCCGCCAAACTCCGCGAATTGGGCGTCGATCCTGATCAGCTTTGATTACCTCAAGCGCGGGCATATTTTTTAAGCTTGCCATTGCCCGAATCTCTGAGAATTGTGCAGATCCATTCTTCGTCGCGGAGCGGCGATTTGACCGAAATGTTTTTAGCCACGAATGAACGCGAATGAACACGAATATTATTTCCGGTCTGAGAAATTGTTTGGCTGACATTTTCTCGCTTATATTCGTGAATATTTGTGTTCATTCGTGGCTCAATTCTTTAAGGTCATTGGTTGACGCCGCGCGCGACGGCGAACAATCGCCATTCGCCGGGGAGGCTTTCAAGAGCGTGCGCGCCTCGCGGTTCGAATTCGATGCCGGAGCCGGCCACCAGATCTTTCACCGTGTGCGAAATCAAGACCTCTCCGAATGACGCGAGTCCGGCCACAGATTCGCCGAGTTGAACCGTGGGGCCGCCGATCGTCTCGCCCGTCATGTCGCACTCGCCTGTGTGAAGTCCCGCCCTGGCCCGTATGCCTAAGCGGGCGGCCGAGTCAGCAATGGCCAGGGCGCATCGGATCGCCCGAGCCGGGCCGTCGAAGGTCGCGAACAAGTGACCGTTTCTCATTTCGATTTCTTTGCCTCGGAAAAGGGCAAGCTCGCGCCGGGCGTAATATTGATGCCGCCCTTTTATCTCACTCCGGCTCTGCACGTATGACCCCGCCGCAGGGGCGTCAAAAAGGACGAACAGAACTGTGGTCAAGATGCGGTCGAACAAACGCTCGGCCCCGGCGCAAGTTCGGGCGCCGGTCAAGAACTCTTCGATCTCGTCCAAAATCTCGTCCTGGTCGCCCGCGAAGGGCAGATGGTCTTTCCCTCCAAGCTCGACGTATTTCGCGCCGGGGATGAGCGAGGCGATGAAGCGCCCGCCCTCTACCGGCAGGCAGGCGTCGTCCTTGCGGTGAATGACCAGCGACGGCACGCGGATGGAGGGAAGAACGCTTCGCACGTCGACCTCCGCGTTCATCTGTGTCAGGGCCAGGGCGGCGGCGGGGCTAGCCCCCATGCGTAAGTAAGCGGCCCACCACTCACGGAATTGAGGGTCGCCGGCCATGCTCGGCGCTCGCGCTTCGATCCCGATCGGCCCGCCCCAACTCTTTTTCATCTCATTCATAAACTCCTCGCGCTCCCGCTCGGTAGGTCCCCAGGGGTAGTCCTCGTCCCACAGCCTTTTCGCGTAAGAGCCGATCATAACCAGCGCCTCCGTCCGCTCCGGCGCCGTGGCCGCGAATAGGCCGCACATCGGCCCGCCTTCAGAGACGCCCAGTAGCGCGGCGCGTTCGGAACCGACGGCGTCCATCACGGCCTGCACGTCCGTCACGCGCTGTTCGAGCGTCGGAAGCTCGCTCAAAGGGACGGCGTCTGAAAGCCCTGTGCCGCGCTTGTCGAAGAGGATGAGGCGAGAGAAGGAAGCGAGGCGCGTCAGGAAGCGCGCGAATGAAGGCTCCTGCCAGGAATATTCCAGGTGTGACACCCAACCCATCACGAAGACCAGGTCGAGCGGCCCCTCGCCGATCACTTGATAAGCGATGTTTACGCCGCCTGTGCTCGTCGCGTATTGCGTCTTCGGCCTGGTCGGCGCAATCGGCCTGGCTGCGGGGGCCGCCGGCAGTGGTTCTGTTAACACCTCGACGTCGGCGACGAAGCGATAGCCGCGCTTGGATATCGTTTCGATGTATTTGACGCCTTCGTTCCCTTCGCCGAGAGACTTCCTGATCAAATGTATGTTCTGGGCCAGGTTGTTCTCTTCGACGAACTGGTCGGCCCAGACCAGGCTCATCAGTTCCTCCTTGCTCAGGACGGTCCCCCGATTTTCGACCAGAGCCAGGAGAGTGTCGAACGCTTTCGGCGTCAGAGCGACGAGTTCATCCTTCGCGAAGAGCAGACGTTTGCCGGCGTCTATCCGAAATTGTCCGAAGACGTATGCCTGCGTTGTTTGACTACTCATAAGCGCTTTAAAAAAGAAATCATAACTCCCTAAAGACATTCGGA
>DATEMG010000617.1:0-8588 GCA_035275805.1 Blastocatellia bacterium | reverse complement strand
TCATTGCACCCTCTGTGTCCTCTGTGCGCTCTGTGGCTATGTGGTAACCCGAAGGTCATGATCTCGAGCGCCGTAATCAAACTTTGCGAAGCGGTTAAGCAAGCAGGCGGGCGGGCGTTGCTCGTCGGCGGGTGGGTGCGCGATTTTGCGCGCGGGGTCGAAAACGTCGATTACGACATAGAAGTTTACGGACTCGAAGCTCCGGTCTTGCGTTCGTTGATCGAAGAGCGCGGCAAAGTGGATGCGGTCGGCGAGGCGTTCACCGTTTACAAGGTCCGGCTGCGCGACCGGGAGCGGCGGAGGAGTTTCGTTGTAGACGTCAGCCTGCCGCGTCGTGAATCCAAGACGGGGCGTGGGCATCGCGGTTTCGTGATCGAAGGCGACCCGTGGATGAGTTTTGACGAGGCCGCGCGCCGCCGCGATTTCACCATCAACGCGATGATGTACGACCCGCTCAAAGACGAAATCCTCGATCTTTACGGCGGGCGCGAAGACATATCGCGCGGCGTCATCCGCATCGTAGATCAAACGACTTTCATAGAGGACAGCCTGCGGGTTTTGCGCGCGATGCAGTTCGCCGCGCGCTTCGAATACTCGATTGATCCGGAGACGATCGACTTATGTCGAACGATCGACCTTTCCGATCTACCCGCCGAACGAATATGGGCCGAGGTTGAAAAATGGCTGCTGCAATCGCGCCGGCCTTCGATGGGCTTGTGGGCGGCGCGCGAACTCGGGATCGCCGAAAAACTCTGGCCCGAAATTCACGCCCTGATCGATTGCCCGCAAGACCCGGTCGCCCATCCCGAAGGAGACGTCTTCATTCACACGGGAATGGTTTTGGACGAGGCGCGGAAGTTGATTGACGATTTGCCGCGGCCGAAACAGATTGCGGTGATGCTCGGCGCGCTCTGCCATGATTTTGCCAAGCCATATACGACGATGATGGAGGGGGGCCGGATCAAGGCGCGGGAGCACGAGGCGATGGGCGTCGAGATTACCGAGCGGTTTCTCGACCGGCAAAAAATTTTCACCTTCGACAATTACGACGCGCGGCGGCAGACGCTCGCGCTCGTCGAACTCCACGCCGTTCCTCACCAATGGTTCAAAACCCACGAAGCCATAACTGACGGGATGTTCCGCCGACTGGCTTGGAAGACCGAACTCGACCTGCTCTACCGGGTCGCGCGCGCCGATTGCCTGGGGCGCAAAGGCGATTTCAAAGCCGAAGCCGAGGAGTGGTTCATCGCCCGCGCTCGCTCGCTCGGCGTCGAAGAGCGCCCGCCGAAGCGGCTCCTGATGGGGCGTCACGTCCTCGACCTCGGGCTCCGGCCGGGCCCGCGAGTCGGAGAGATAACCAGCGCCGTTTACGAGATGCAACTCGATGGGGAGGTCGTGACGCTTGATGAGGCGATCGAAGCGGCGCGAAAGATCATCGGCTGACCGGTTCCAGATCATACTTGGGATTCGAATCATGGACATCTATATTCGCAAAGCTGAGCCTTCGGACGCCGAAGCGATTTGGCAGTGTTACACCTCGCCGAAAGTCGTCCGCGACACATTGCAATTGCCTTACCGCAGCCTAGGATCGGTCCGTGAACTTCTGACCAAAAGCGGAGAGGGGCAATATACTCTTGTCGCCGTCGTTGACGGCGAGGTCGTAGGCATGATCGGCCTGCATACATCTTCGAGACCGCGAATCAATCACAGAGGCGAAATCGGGATGATGGTTCGCGACGATTGGCAGGGTAAGGGCGTCGGAAAGGCGCTGATGCAAGCGGTGATCGATCTGGCCGACAAATGGCTGAACCTTACCCGAATCGAACTGACCGTCTTCACGGACAACGAGTCCGCTATAGCGCTCTATCGCAAATTCGGATTCGAGACTGAAGGCGCGCTTCGCAAGTACGCCTTCCGCGACGGAGAATTCGTGGACGCTTACGCGATGGCGCGAGTCAAATGAACGATAAAACTCAACCACGAAGAAGCGAAGAAAACGAAGAACGATCAGAAAAACCTTCGTCCTCTTCGTTTCTTCGTGGTTAATTCTCCGAGGAGTTATGAAACGCATCACACTTTGCGGATTGTTCATCGCGGCGTTCATCTTCGCCGTAGCGCTTCAATCGGACGCCCGTCAGGAAGCGGGGCCGGCTTTCGATATGACCAACGCTATGATCCCGATGCGCGACGGCGTGAAGCTCAACACCAACATCTTCGTTCCTAAGAACGCCGGCAAGCCGTTGCCGATCATACTCGAACGCACGCCTTACAACGCCCCCGGATCGGCGAGCGGATGGGCGCAGGGGAAATACGCGGCCCTGGCCGCTGGCGGCTACATCTTCGCCTTTCAGGACATTCGCGGGCGCTACAAATCCGAAGGCCAGTTCGTGATGATGCGGGCGCCGGCCTCTTTGATCGCCGAAAAGAGCGACCCGGCAATCGTTGATGAAGTCACAGACGCTTACGACACCATCGAGTGGCTGATAAAGAACACGCCAAACAACAACGGGCGAGTGGGCATAATCGGCATCTCCTATCCGGGCTGGACGGCTGCAATGGCCACGCTCGCGCCGCACCCGGCTTTGAAGGCGGCTTCGCCTCAAGCCTCTCCGGCCGACATGTTTCTCGGCGACGATTTCCATCACAACGGCGCGTTCAGGCTGAGCTACGGGTTCGAGTACGCGGCGATGATGGAGACCAACAAGGAACAGGCCAGATTCGATTTTGACAGCTACGACACCTATGAATGGTACCTGCGACTGGGGGCGCTCTCTAACGCCAACGAAAAATACTTGAGGGGCAAAATCCCCACCTGGAATGATTTTGTCGATCATCCCAACTACGACGAGTTCTGGCGGCGGCAGGCGATGGCCGGGTACCTGAAGAAGGTGAACGTTCCGACGCTAACCGTCGCGGGCTGGTGGGATCAGGAGGATTTTTACGGCCCGATCAAAATTTACGAGACGCTCGAAGCTCACGACCAAAAGCGGATCAATTTCTTCGTCGCCGGGCCGTGGAATCATGGCGGCTGGGCGCGTTCGGACGGCGGCAGCCTCGGCAAAATCAAATTTGACAGCAACACCTCGCGTCATTACCGCGAGCGCATAGAAGCGCCGTGGTTCGCCTATTGGCTGAAAGACGAAGGCAAGCTCGGATTCGCCGAAGCGATCACATTCCAAACCGGGTCGAACGAGTGGAAGAGTTATGACCAGTGGCCGCCGCGCGACATCACGACCGACCGCAGACTCTATTTCCGCGCGAACGGCAAGCTCTCTTTCGACCCGCCTACGGAGGCCGACACGCGCGCGTTTGACAGTTACGTCTCTGACCCGGCCAACCCGGTTCCCTATCGCCAGCGCCCGATTGAGCCGACTTATTACTCTCGCGGCTCGGGGTGGAGGGAGTGGCTGGTCGAAGACCAACGGTTCGTTCATCGCCGGCCTGACGTGTTGAGTTGGGAGACCGATCCGTTGACCGAAGACGTGACGATCACCGGCGACATCGCAGCGCATCTATTCGCATCGACGACGGGAACCGATGGCGACTGGATAGTGAAGCTGATCGACGTCTACCCGGAGGACTATCCGAAAGATTTCAAGATGGGCGGCTATCAACTGATGATCGCCAACGACGTCTTTCGCGGGCGCTTTCGCAAGAGTTTTGAAAAGCCCGAGCCGATAACGCCGGAGGAGGTCAACGAGTACGTGATCGACCTGCATCAATGCGATCACCGCTTCCTGAAAGGCCATAAGATCTTGGTCCAGGTTCAAAGCTCGTGGTTCCCAGTGATTGACCGCAACCCGCAGAAATACCTCGAGAATATTTTCAAGGCCAGAGAAGAAGATTACGTCAAGGCGACGCAGCGCGTGTTTCGATCAAAGGGCTCTCCTTCGCATCTGCGAGTGATGGTGGCCAGGTGAGAAATCAGGGATAGGGAATCTCAACGAAATCGCCAATTTGAATTTTTCCTTCTTTTCTACGCAGCGCATAGTGCGGATTGCAAATCAATGTACGTCACGCAGAGATGACAGTACGGATCAGTACCGCGAGCGGTAGCGAGCGCGGCCGGAGCCCGAAGCCCGCTCGCGGTACTGATCCAGTCAGCCTTCCCCTACATGCAATTGCAATCCGCTCTAACCCTCCATCGCCCAGATCGCGCCAAAAATTAATAAATCTGTCGTTCAAGTTTCCGGCTGCCATTCCCGCATAAAAGGACGAGGGCAGACGCGCCCTCATATCAGCAGAGCGCCACCGCCGAAACTATCTCCCCCAGCGGCGGTTCGGCGCTCTCCTCAGTATCACTGCGCGCGCCGGTTGCGTCGTAGGCGCGCGTCTTCGGGAAAGGAAAGAGAATGAACAATCGCAAGATCTATACAGCCATAACCACGGCCGGCGTCCTGGCTTTCTCTCTGCTTGGCGCTTTCTTTTTCTTCAAGCCATTCCATGCGGTTTCAGAATCCACGCCAACGACGGCGAAGCCTGTCCAGGCATCCAAGGCCGAAGTGGAAGCGGCTTACGGCAAACTGCCCTTGAGCTTCGAGGCCAACCTCGGCCAGACAGATGACCATGTCAATTTCCTCTCTCGCGGCCACGGCTACGGCCTATACCTGACCGCGACCGAGACCGTGCTCAAATTGCGGAACGAATCTTCAGTATTGCGGATGAAATTCCTCGGCGCGAATCCGCGCCCCAAAGTAGCCGGAGTAGATCAATTGCCGGGCAAAACCAACTACTTCATCGGGAGCGATCCCAGGAAGTGGCGCAAAGACATTCCCACTTACGCCAAAGTCAAATATGAAGCCGTCTATCCTGGCGTTGACGTGGTCTACTACGGCGCGCAAGGACGAGAGTTGGAATACGACTTCATAGTCGCGCCCGGCGCCGATCCGAAGGCGATCAAGCTGAGCTTTGAAGGCGCGGACAAACTGGAATTGAATGATCAAGGCGATCTCGTTCTGCAATTGGCGGGCAAACCGATTCACCTGCGCAAGCCGGTTGTCTATCAGGAGAAGAACGGCGTCAGGCAAGAGATTGCCAGCAACTACGCGCCTGCCGGCGCCCGCGAGGTCGCCATTGACATAGCGGCCTACGACGCTTCACGGCCTCTCGTGATTGATCCGGTACTGGCCTATTCCACCTACCTGGGCGGATCGGGGCAGGACGCCGGGCTGGAGATCGCAGTCAACGCGCACGGCAGCGCTTTCGTGACGGGGCTTACCACGTCGCTCGATTTCCCGCCTGCGCCCGCCGCGCCCAGACTGGGCTCTGGCGGCGGATACGACGCTTTTGTCGTGAAGTTGAACGCGGCGGGCAGCGCGTTCGTCTATTCGACTTATCTCGGCGGCAGCGATGACGAGAATTACCACGGTGGCGTAAGCTACAGCGGGATCGCCATCGATGAAAACGACCAGGCGTATGTCACCGGGCTGACCAAATCGAAAGACTTCCCGACGACGGCAGGCGTGTATAGTACGGACATCAACGGTTACTCTGACGCTTATGTCAGCAAGCTGAACGCCGCCGGCAACGCGCTTGTGTACTCGACTTTTCTCGGCGGCAAGGGATTCGACGGAGGGCAGGCAATCGCCGTTGACCAATTCGGACAGGCTTATGTGACCGGGCAGGATGAATCGGGAGATCTGCCCCTGAACGGCTTCCAGCCGATTCATTCCGCCGGTTGTTCCAGCGGCTACAAAGACGGCTTTGTAGCCAAGCTGAATATTACGGGCAGCTCGCTCGTCTATTCCAGTTATTTGGGCGGCTCTTCATGTAACCTGGGATGGGGCATTGCGGTCGACTCGGCCCAGAATGCTTACGTGATGGGTGAAACAGTGGCGCCGAACTTTCCGGTCACGGCGAACGCCGTCGATCCAACTTTCAACGGCGTCTCCGACATCTTCATCACCAAGATGAACACGACCATCGCGGGGCCGGCGTCGCTCAGTTATTCGACCTTCCTCGGCGGCAATGGCGAGGAGCGTGTGGGCTACTCCGGCGGCATTGCAGTTGACCCCGGGGGGCGATTCGTTTACGTGACGGGACTGACTCCCTCGGCGGATTTCCCAATCAAGAACGCCGACCAGCCCATACTCAACGGTCCATATGACGCTTTCATCACGAAGCTCGACACGACAAAGCTGTACGACCCCATGCTGCCGACGAAGGATCAGCCTCAGATCGTCTATTCGACCTACCTGGGTGGTGGCGGCGGCGAGTTCGGCGCGGGCATTGCGGTGGACATCAACGGCAATGCTTACGTGGCGGGCAGCAGCGGCGGCACATTCCCGTCAACGCCGGGAATGCCGACTTGCACCGATCCAGGCGCGTTTGTGGCGAAGTTGAACGCGGCGGGCTCAATCAAGTATGCGGCCTGCCTTAGTGGCGCAGGGCAGGACAGCGGTCTGGACGTTGCGGTTGATCCGGCGGGCAGCGCTTATGTGACGGGTTTCAGCGAATCGGCCAACTTCCCATTAGTCAATCCGCTTCAGCCTGTCTTCGCAGGAGGCGGGACGCCGCCGAGCGACGGTTTCGTCACGAAGCTGTCAGAAGGGCTGGATCATTTCAAATGCTACGACGTCCGGTTGCAGCAACATTTCCAACCCTTCGATGTCAGGCTCCGCGATCAGTTCGAGGAACATGATGTGAGAGTGTTACGGCCGACGACGCTTTGCAATCCGGCGATCAAATGCATTGGCCAGGATTGTACGCCGATCTTAAATAATGACGCCCATCTCGTCTGTTACGAGACCGCCGACGCTGAAGGCACGCCGCAATTCCAGCTGCGCGAGGTAATCGTCTCGAACCAGTTCGGGAAGGAGCAGCGTCTGACCGTCTGGCGGCGCAAAAATATGCTCTGTGCGCCGTCACTGAAAGCGCATGTGGGCCATTAGCAATTAGCGTCGTTCTCGCCCCATCGCGCAAACAAAAGCCGGGCCGGTAAAATATTGCCTGCCCGGCTTTATTATTATTCCACATTCGCCGGTTCAAGCTTCGGCGCGAGCAGGTGAATGATGACCCAGGCCACCATATAGGCTACGCCAGCGACGATGAACATCGGCAGGTAATAACTCGGATTCACGTCCAGCACCTTGCCCGCGTAATAGGGCAACAGCGCGCCGCCGATGGATCCCGCGCAACTGCCGATGCCGACGACCGATCCGACCGCCTTGCGCGGAAACATGTCCGTCGTCAGCGTGAACAGGTTGGCCGACCATCCCTGGTGCGCGCCCGCCGCATATCCTATCAGCAGCGCCGCAGTCCAGGCGTTTGGCGAGTAGTATGACAAAATCACCACTGGGATTGTAAAGGCAAAAAGACCCATGGCGGTTTTGCGCGCCCAGTTGATCGTCCAACCACGCTTGATGAGAGCGCCGGAAATCCAGCCGCCGCCTACCGAACCTACATCGGCGATCAGATAGACCACCGTTACATAAGGAATGAGCGCCGTCCCTTTCACGCCGTAATTTTGATCAAGGAATTTGGCTAACCAGAAGAGGTAGAACCACCAGACAGGATCTGTCAGCATTTTTCCGAAGGCGAAGGCCCAGAGCTGGCGATATCCGAGCAGCGACAGCCAGGGAGTCTTCTCCTTGACTTCTTGCTGCTCGCCGTCGCGGATCAGCTTGAACTCTTCTTCCGACATGCGCTTATGCTCTTCCGGGCGCTGGTAGAAAATCCACCAGACAAAGAGCCAGAGCAGGCCGATCGCGCCGGTGAAAAGGAAAGCGCTCTGCCAACCGTAAGAGGCCGAGATCAGCAGCGCTGCGGGTGTCGCGATGATCGCGCCCACATTGGTGCCTGCGTTGAAAATACCCGTCGCCAACGCCCGCTCGCGCTTGGGGAACCATTCAGCCACGGCCTTGAGCGCGCCGGGGAAATTGGCCGCCTCGCCGGCTCCGAGAATAAATCGCATGACGCTGAAACCCGCCGCTGTGACCACGAACGCAGTCCCCATTCCCGCCAGAGACCAAATAACGATTGCTATGGCGAAAGCGAGTTTAACGCCGATGCGATCAATGACGCGGCCCCAGACAATAAACATAGCTCCGTAGGCGACCTGAAACCAGATGACTATCTGGCTGTACTCCGATTCGGTCCAGCCCAGCGTTCGCTTCAGCTCCGGCGCCAGCACGCCGAGCACCTGCCGGTCAACGTAATTGACGACAGTGACGAAAAAGAGCAGCCCGCAAATGTACCAGCGCAGGTGTTTGAACTTCGATACGGCGCTCGCAGCCGCGACGCGCGCAGTAGCCTGTTGTTCCATCGTTCCTCCGGATTGTTAACGCTAATCGCGGCGAGGGCCGCCCACGACAAAAGTGCGCGTAGCATAAGGCGCCACTGGCGTCTGGCGCAATCATTGGAAGAGAGCGTCTAGAGTACCGCCTTATGGTCTTTGGAAAATTAAGCGCAACCAGTGGCTCATAAGCGGAGCGCCCGCGTCCTCGCGGGCGCGCCGCCAGTTGCGGTTAATTTTCAAAGAACAATAGGCGGTACTCTAAACGCTCTATTCCAATGATTGCGCCAGACGCCAAGGGTACATTATGCTACGCGCACTTTTGTCGTAAGCGGCCTTCGCCGCGGTTAGCGTT
>DATEMG010000616.1:0-4964 GCA_035275805.1 Blastocatellia bacterium | reverse complement strand
TAGCGAGCGGCTGTTGGCAAAGGCGCCGCTCGCTACCGCTCGCGGTACTGACTCGGAAGGATCTTTGTCACTCTTCATTTGTCATTTGATATTGGTCATTGCCCCGGAAATCGCCCAATGTTCATTGGGCGTTGAAGCAGGATATCCCCCAGCAATGACCAATATCAAATGACAAACGAACAATGAAACTCCTCGCCCATTTCGCGACTTACTGACTCCGCCGAACTTGTCATTTGTCATTGACAGAGGCGCCTTTCTCCAATGACAACTGAAAAATCTGATACGGGAAATGGAAAATGTTTTCGTTTGCCTTCACGGCGGCGTATTCCTCTTCAGTCAGAATCGCCTTCAGCCATAGTTGCAAGTCGCGGCTGCCCAAGGCCAGCCACTCTCCTCCGGGGCTGAAGGCCACCGAGTTGTAACTGATATTCTCGTATCCCAGGCGCTTGACGACCGCGCCGGTGGCCCTCTTCCAAACGATCACGACCCGCCCCAGACACCCGGCCGCCAAAAGTTCGCCGTCGGGACTGAAAGCAACCGAGGTCACGCTGTTGCGATGCCCGCCGAAGGTTCGCGCCTCAAGCCCCGTCTTCAAGTCCCAGAGCCTTACTGTCGCGTCTTCGCCGCCGGAGGCCAGCCAGCGTCCGTTCAAGCTGACAGCCAGCGAACCGACGCCTTTCGAGTGGCCAGTCAGGATACGGGTCGTCAGCCCAGTCGCGACGCTCCACAATCTGATGGTCTTATCCCAGCTCGCCGAGACAATAGTCTGACCGTCAGGGGTAAAGATTGCGGCCGTCACCGGCGCGGTGTGGCCTTCGAGAGTCTGCGCTTCACGGCCCGTCACCACCCGCCAGATTTTGATCTGCCGGTCGTGACTGGAAGATACCAGCCAGTGCCCGTCGGGGCTGAACGCCACTGCGCTGACCTCTCCTTTATGGCCATGCAGGACTCGAAGCTCCTGCCCGGAGTCCGCTCCCCACAATTTGACCGTGTTGTCGCGGCTGCCCGAAGCCAGCCACAGATCGTTCGGGCTGAAGGCGACCGAGGTGACGCTGGCCTGATGCGCCACGTGTGAGTAGAGCTGCGCGCCGGAGCCGGCCCCCCAAACCTGCAGTGCGCCGTGCAAAAACCCCAGAGCAAGCAATCTCCCATCGTTGCTGAAGGCCACCGACCGAACGTAATCGCGCGGGTCGATCTCGTATTGTTTGCAGTACCGGTCGCGCAGTTCGCGCAGATCCTGTTGAATCCGCGAAAGCGAGTCGAGCAACTGCAACCCGGTCTGGTAGGTCGGCGATTCAAAGGCCTGGCGCTTGACCTGGCGCCACGCCCTGGAGATCTCCTCTTCAACGGATCTGGCGATTAGGCGGCCCTCCAACTGCGCCGCGTCCTGTTTAACCTCGACGATCTTCTCCCTGACGGGGCGCATCAGTTGATCGAGCAGCGCCTGAACCTGCGGGCGGATCGGGTCAAAGGCCTCTTCGCTCTTGACGCGCTCGAAATATCTCGCGTCGCCTTTGATAGCCAGGGCCAGACTGGCGACGGCCTGTTCGCCGCACGAAAGCAGCGAAGCGACGCGCGATTGCTCGTAATGGGCCTCGGCCAGTTCGGGGTTAAGTTCAGTGGCCTGCCGCAAATGATCCAGGGCCGGCTCCAACTGACGATCGATTACGTAAACTATTCCGGCGAAGTAATGGGCCTCGGCGGCCTGCTTTTGATCGCTGGGCAGCGCGTATTTGGCGGCCTTGAGGAAATACTCCAGGGCTTTCGGGAGATTGATGATCTGGTAAAGGTAAATCTGCGCGATCGAGCGATGAACCGTATAATCGGGATAGTTGAGTTTCTCCGCCTCCAGAAAATCGCCGAGCGCCTCTTCATACCAGCCGTTCAGATAAGCTCTCTCGGCGCGCGTGCGATAAGCCCTGGCCTCGCGCTCGAACTCGGCCAGGCGGATTTCTTCAAGTAGGCTCGTGAGCGACTCCTGCTGCATCTCCAATCGCCAGACGATGTCGCCCAGCAGCAAATTGAAATCGGCCTTGAGACTCTCCAAACCGCCCGCCAGCTTTTCAATTCCCAACGCCAGCCTCACGGCGTTCTCACCCGAGCGGCGCAGGCCTTCAGGTTTCAAAGCGCCCAACCCCGACTCGACCGCGACCCGATGATCCCGCGCCGTCAGCCCGACGGTGAACGCCTCGGACTTATCGCCGGCCGAAGCGTCTCGGGTTCGACGCGGCGATGCTTCCTCAATGGCGGCGAATGACGCCTGGCCGCTGATGAAATCGGCCCACGTCTGACGGCCTCGATAAACGTCTAGCAATCCCATGTCAGGTTCCAGGATTCAGGTTCCAGGTTTCAGGTTCAGGTTCCAGGTTCCAGGTTTCAGGGATTGCTCTTAACTGACACCTGACACCTGACACCTGACACCTATTCATACCGAAGCGCCACCATCGGATCCACTTTCGCCGCCCGCCGCGCTGGGATCAAACACGCCAGCAGCGACACAAAAATCAACAATAACGGAATGCCGGCGAAAGTCAGCGGGTCGGTGGCGCTCACGTTGAACAGCAGAGTCTCCATCAGCCGGGTCAACGCGAACGACGCGGCCACGCCTATCGCCACTCCGACGAGCGCCAACGTCATGCCTCTTCTGACAACCAGACTCAGCACGTCCCTCCTGTGCGCGCCGAGCGCCATGCGCACGCCGATCTCGCGCGTGCGTTGCGCGACCGAATAAGCCATTACGCCGTAAATGCCCAGGCTGGCCAGCAGCAGGGCGACAAACGCGAAGATGGTCAGCAACAGCGTATTGAAGCGCGCCCGCGCCACCGAGGTCCCGATCAGGCTCTCCATCGTGCGCACGTCTGCGACGGGCTGCTCCGGGTCGAGCGCGCGGATGACGTTGCGCGCGGCGTTGGCTATGGCGGTCGAATCGCCCTGTGTGCGGAGCACGAGCGTCATGCCGGAGTAGGTCAGTTCCGGATGCGGCCAGTAAGACATGGGCTCGGCCTTGGCGTCCAGTTTCATGTGCTTCGAGTCGCCGACGACGCCGATGATCTCGCAAGGCTGGTTCTCGTTTTTCATGTTGATCACAACGCGTTTGCCGAGCGGATCCTCGCCGGGAAAGATCTTTTCAGCGAACGCCTCGTTGACGACCACGACGTGCCGCATCTCAGCCGCTTCCTGATCGGTGAAGAGCCGTCCGCGTTTGAGCGGGATCCGCATCGTGCGGAAGTAGTTCTGGTCAGTCACTATCACGCCCGTGCCGAGCTGCTGTCCCGGCGGCAGCTTCGGGCGGCCTTCGATCTCGATGTTCGTGCCCGAGTGCGGCGCGGCGAATGGCAGGAAGCTGACGGCGCCGGCTGACTCCACGCCGGGCAGCGATTGCATCTGCGCGACCGCCTGCCGGAAAAAGTCCACCCGCTTCTGGTCGGTGTCATACTTTCTTCTCGGCAAGCTCACATTCATCGTCAACACGTTGTTTGCATTGAAGCCGGGGTCAACTCCTTGCAGTCGAGCGAAGCTGCGGATCAGCAGCCCGGCGCCGACGAGCAGTACGAGCGCCAGCGCGACTTCGGCAATGACCAGCGAACTCCGCAGCCGATGACTGCGCAAGCTTCCGCCGATGTTCTTGCCGCCCTCCTTGAGTGATTCGGTCAAGTTAAAACGTGAGGCTTCGAACGCGGGGATGAGCCCGAAGATCACTCCGGTCAGCAACGAAACCAGAAACGTGAATCCGAGCACCACCGCATTGATCTTCACTTGCGGGAGATTGAGCAAATCAGGTGGGGCGAGCGAGACGAGAAGGTCGGTTCCCCACCACGCCAGCGCCAGTCCGGCCAGGCCGCCAAAGGCGGCCAGCAGCAAACTCTCTGTCAATAATTGCCTGATTATGCGCCAGCGGCCCGCGCCCAGCGCCGCGCGCACGGCAATCTCGCGCTGCCGCCCGGCGGCGCGCGCCAGCGACAGGTTGGCCACGTTCGCGCACGCGATCAGCAACACCATTCCGACCGCGCCGAGCAGCACGAATAAAGCCAGCCGAATCTCGCCCGTAAACTGATTGCGCAGCGGCACGACGGTCACGCCCCAGTTGGCGTTGAAATTGTTGTACTGTCGCTCCAACCGGGCTCCGATGACATTCATCTCGCCTTGCGCCTGCTCCTGGCTGACGCCAGGTTTGAGCCGCGCCATGGCGCTGGCGAAACGGCCGCCCCGCTGCCTCATCGATTCGTTTATCTGCCACGGCGCCCACATCTCGGCAATCTTGCGCGTCATTGAGCCGCCTTTGACATGCCAGTTGAAACCCGACGGCATCACGCCGACCACCGTGGTTTCAACGCCGTTCAGGATCAGCTTGCGCCCGACGATCTGTGGGTCGCCGCCGAAGCGCCGCTGCCACAAACCGAAGCTGAGCATGACAACGCGCGCCGCGCCCTCCTTGCCGTCGTCTTCGGTGAAGGCGCGCCCCATGATTGGACTCACGCCGAGAATGTTGAAGAGGTTTGGCGTGGCGATCTGCGACGGTATTTCTTCGGGCTCGCCGCCGCTGGTGAGATTGGCGGTCATGTCGAAGAAGGTCGCCATGTCTTCAAAGACACTGTTCTGATTCTTCCAGTCGAAGAAGTTACCCAGATTGATCACATTTTGCGTATTGCCGCGTCTCTTGTTGTCCTCCCAAACTGTCACCAACCGGTCCGCGTCGCGGTAAGGCAACGCGCGCAGCAGCACGGCGTCAACAACGCTGAAGATCGCCGTATTCGCGCCAATGCCCAGCGCCAGCGCAATCACAGCCACAACGGTAAAAGTCGGCTGCCTGTATAACGAACGCGCGCCCTGACGCAGGTCCTGCCACAATGTCTCCATAACTGTCTCCTATTCCCTGGGAGCGCAGGCATCCTTGCCTGCCTGGCCTTCGCAAAGGACGCGCTGAATTTCAATCGGTCTTTACCGAACGCCAGGCAGGCAAGGAT
>DATEMG010000615.1:0-15590 GCA_035275805.1 Blastocatellia bacterium | reverse complement strand
ATCCTTGCCTGCGGGGTTCCGGCAATAGCTGACTGGCCGAAGCTAGCAGGCAAGGATGCCTGCGCTCCCAGGGGATTCTCATCATTTCAGCGCGTCGCAGCGCCACATGAAGGCTCCTCGTCAATTTCGCCATGGGGCAGCGGCTCGATCTCTTCCGGCGCAAAAAAGAAGCGATGGCCAGGCTGCCGGAGCATACCGAGATCTCTGCCGGGGTCGTCGTCCACGATCGCCGCGAAGTAAATCCGGCCTTCGTAATCCTGCTCGATGGCTTCGACTGTAGCGGCGCGCCCGGACAGCGCAATGTCAAAGATATCGGCGCCGGCTCGCGGCCTTAGCCGGACGCGGTCGCCCGGTTTGAGATCGATCCCGTCGACGTTGACCGATTCCAGCGGCATTCGGTCTTCGAGCAATCGCCATTCCCAATCGTTCATCGGGCGCCGTCCTCGACCCGGCGCAAACCGCGCACCGCCCCATGCAGCTTCATCAGTTGCTCGGCGGGCATTGCTTCAGTCCGCTCCAGAATTCGCCGCGCGCGTTCGTCTCCGTCGCGCATCTCACGTTTCTCTTCGTCCGTCAGCGTCAGGATGCGCAGCGTCAACATTTCGTCAATCTCCGTTCCGTCGAAGAGATCGCCGGCGCTTTCTGGCGCGATCTGGGGGTAATCGTAAAGGATGATCGGCGCCGAGAGCATCGTGTCGCGCTCTCCTTCGGCCCCGACCAACACCGGGTAGGTTCCGATGTTGCGGCACGATTCGGCCACATCGCGCAACGATTCAGGCGGATCGAGCAGCGAAATGAACTCCCCGCCGCGCGCGCTCAAGATGGCGTGCGTCGAAACCAGCGAGCGCTTTAAAGCCTCATCACGGCTCACGCCTGGAGCGTTCCCCAGCGGCGTCAGGTTCAGGATGCGCAGCGTGATCTTGAATACCCCCTCCGCGACCTGGCGCGCGGCGATTTCAATATTCCCATTTATCGCCTCCTGCTCCTTCCGCTTCCCACGAGTATCCTGACCCCATGGATCATTCAAGGCTCCGCTCGGACGCTTCGACGGAAATTCGAAAGGCGCCTGCGACGGCGCGACGAGCAGATCATCCGTTCTGAGCGCGGGCACAATCACTTCGCGCCCGATGGCCTCCTGCCAGCCTTCGCGCGCCGTCAAATGAAGGAACCGCAGGCGCACGTCAAACGCCATCCGCCAATTACACGTCGCCAGACATTCGGTCTGCATGCTGAAAAGTTCGTCGTGCGCCAGGCCGTAATCCCGCGGATAGAATACGCCGAAGTTGAACCGCCGCCGGTTCTTGATCGCCGATGGCCGGTATGGATAGAGAAGATAACCTTCATAGAGCAATGCGTTGGCGATTCTTTCCACAAGTTTGAGGTCCATTAGCGCATCGTCTCCTTCGCGTTCGGCTCTTCGAGCTCAGGTTTCTTCATCTCCGCGGGCGCCTCCGGGATCACTCTCTCCAACGCCTGCTCGAAGGTCGGAATGCCCTGGCGCACTTTGTATCGGTACAACCTGTCGAAGACGTCACGCCGCAAACACAGCCAGGCGCTGTTGGGATAGTAACTGTCCATCATCTCGCGCCACGTTCGAGCGGGCAGCCGATAGCGCGCCTCCTTCTCCCAGGGAATCTGCGTCGCCTGCAACGCGCCTGTTTCCGCCGTATAAAAGATCGTCCCGCTGAATAGCAGCAGGAGCGGGATTTCGCCTTCTTCCACGCCGGCGAAAAACTTCGTGGCCGCCACGTTAAAATCGAAGGTGCAATCGACGGTCAAATCAACGGTCGTGGCGCCGGCGAATGCGGGAACCACGACGCTTGTGTTCGTCCACAGCATGTTGCGCAGCGTGCGATCCCACTGCTCCGGTTCGCCGAATAGATCGAGTAACCGATCCCGCTCTTCATCGTTGTAATGACGGCGCGCCACTTCGAGCATGATCTGGCAGCGCAAAATGACCGAATGCGCCGGCTCGCCAGTCGCGTTACCGACGCGCAGTTTGAAGTTCAGCAGCGGCGCCACCGCGTAGGGCTGCGGCGCGACGCTCTCGATCTCGAAATTCAGGTCAGGCATGCGGTTCCACCCCGGCCGGACTCGCCCGCGCCTTCAAATCACCGAAGAATCGCCTGATCTCTTTCCAAGCCTCCTCGCCGCCGGACAGCCCCCGCCAGTTCGAGCGAATCAACCCGGCTAGCTTGAAGCATTCGTCTACAGGAGCAAGGAAGTATTCATGCGAGGCGCCCTCGCTCCCGGCCCTTCCGGCTCGATTGACGAGCAACCCCTCCACGTCCGGCGACATGCGCTTCAGCGCCGGATTGTCTTGCGCGATTTCGTCCCACATCCGCAGGTCGAGCGACGATTCAATCGGCCCTGCGGGGCTCGGATATAGCGCCACGACTCTGCCCATCCTGCCGCTTTGAAAAAAGAAAGCCAGTTGAATCGGGATCAACAATCCTTCCCACTGCGCGTCCGTCATCCGAAAGTCCGGTAAGTAGAGGATCCGCCGCGGCACACGCCGGTATGCGGTCTCGCCCTGACTGCCGAACAGGATCGCGCACGCTCCGCAGACACATACCAATCGCCGCCCCTCAAGCGCCTGTCCCAGTTGGATCAGGTGCTGGTGGAGTTCGTCCAATTCGGCGCTGCAGAAATCGCAGCGCTCAATCACCGTTCGCGCGCGGACGAACCGGCGGAGCGCGGCGAAAGAGCCGTTTTGCTTCGTGCTTTCAATCATGCGCATCTGGCTTCAAGCCGGAGGGATGTAGACCATCCTGGGATCAATCGGCTTCATTTTTTCCGGGTTGATGCCGGTGACGTCCTCAGGCGTGGTTTCAGCGCGCGTGCGACGATGTTTCCGGTGAATGTCTCTCCCCGCAGGCATTCTGATCTCTTTCTCTCCTTCAGCTTCCGAATGAGGCATTGGCCTTTCCGAAATTTCCCGCGCTTCGGGCGCCCGTCGCGGTTTAGCCATGAGTCTCTCCTTTCATTGTGGAAGGCGGAATGTTTTGTCTTGCGGCGCTTACGCTTATGCGCTCGTCGTATTTACGGGCGCCTGACAATCCACTCAATTGCACGAGGCCATTCGCCGTCCCCGGTTCCTCCCGAACGATCTGGTCCCCGGCAATGATTTCCGTCACATCGGGCGCCGCTTCATAGATCGCGCGTTCAATAGCCAGTTTGAGCGTCATATTCGACGAAGAACAATCACGGCAGTTTCCCGCGAGCCGCAGCCTGACCATCCCATCAGTCACGCTCAGAAGTTCGACGTCGCCGCCGTGCGACTGCAGGAACGGACGCGCCCCATCCAGCGCCTTCATCACTCTAGTTTCCAGGTCGTGCGGGTGCAGCCCGTAAAGCAACAATAGGCTCGCCACCAGATCGTCGCCGGCGAAGTCGTCCATCAGGGCATAACCCGAGTCGCCAGCCTGCGCCACGATCTCCATCAGTCGATCCAGCGCCTCTCCGTGCAATTCCATCAATGATCGCGTCAACTCCAACGCGTCGGCCCGCATGCTCGGTTCAGGCGCCGCTTCGATCCTGGCGATCAGCCTTTCGACGCGTTGACTCAGTCGCTGGAAAGAATTCTCTTCACTCATCAGAGACAACGAGGTATGGCGCGAGTAAAAAACTCGCGCCACACTTTTACACCGCAAAACTTTTACCCGGGCCCTTATTTGATGACCCCGAACATCGGCGAATGGCGCGTCTCCAGCGTCTTGCCGGCGCCCAGATACATATGCACGCCGCAGGGCAGGCACGGATCGAAGCTGCGCACGGTTCGCATAATGTCTATGCCTTTGAAATTGTCCGGCCCGTTTTCTTCAAAAATCGGCGTGCCCTGCACCGCATCCTCATAAGGTCCCGGCGCGCCGTAGATGTCGCGCGGGCTGGCGTTCCAGGGCGTCGGTGGGTAAGGGTGATAGTTGGCGATCTTGCCATCGCGGATCACGACGTGGTGCGAGAGCACGCCGCGCACCGCCTCGTGAAAGCCGCAGCCGATGGCTTCCTCCGGGACTTTGAAATCAGACCAGGTCTTGTTGTGCCCGGCGCGCACTTCGCCCAGCGCCTGCTCACAGAAATAGAGCGCGCAGGCCGCCGCGTAGGCCTGAAAGTAGGTTCGCGCGCGGTTGCGTTCGATGGCGTTCGACCACTTCGGAATCTTCCACTCAAACGAGACCTCGGGCAGCGTCGCAGATTTCGGCAGGTTGATGACCACGCTGTCGCCCGTGGCTCTGACGTAGCCGATGTCCACGAGCCCGTTGGCCGCTGTCGCCCACAAACGCGGCAATGGGCCCCCGCCGGTGTCGAGCGCCAGGTAATCTCCCGTCCGCTCGTCGTACCAGCGCGGCGACATCACCCACGTGTATTTGCCCTCGAAGTCGCGCTTCTGCGGCTTGGGAATCGTGGTCTGGTTCCAGGGATGGCGTTTGTCCACGGGATTGCCGAGCGGGTCGTGGCTGACGAAGGTCTCTGCCGCATCCCAATCCTCATAGTACGAACTGCCGAGCAGGATGCGGATGCCGAGGTTGATCTTGACCAGATCGTTGGTGACGACTTTGTTGTCAACGATTACGCTCGGCGTGACATACATTGCGCGCCCCCACTCGGACATGTTCCGGTAGGTGTAATCGCAGATGTAAGGGTCGTTGAACGATCCCCAACAGCCCAGCAGCACGCGCCGCTCGCCGACCTTCTCGTAACCGGGCAGCGCCTCGTAGAAGAAGTCGAAGAGGTCGTCGTGCAGTGGCACGACCTTCTTCATAAATTCGATGTACTTCATCAGTCGCACCAAATAATCGGTGAAGACCTGCACCGTGCCCGCCGTTCCCACGCCGCCGGGATAGAGCGTCGAGGGGTGGACGTGACGGCCTTCCATCAGACAGAACATCTCGCGCGTCAGCCGGCTCATTTGCAGCGTCTCGAGGTAGAACTCCCCGGTGAAGGGGTTGAGCGCCGTCATTATGTCGGCGATGGTTCTGTAACCGTGCGACTTCGCGTTCGGCGCCTCTTTCCGCTGCGCCTTCTCCCACACGCCGGGGTTGGTCTCCCTGACCATCTGCTCGCAGTAGTCCACGCCGACCAGGTTATCCTGATAGATGTTGTGGTCGAACATGTACTCCGCCGCCTCGCCGAGGTTGATGATCCACTCGCCCAGGTTCGGCGGCTTCACGCCGAAAGCCATGTTCTGAGCGTAGACGGCGCAGGTGGCGTGGTTGTCGCCGCAGATGCCGCAGATGCGGCTGGTGATGAAATGAGCGTCGCGCGGGTCTTTGCCCTTCATGAAGACGCTGTAGCCGCGAAAGATCGAAGAAGTGCTGTAACACTCTTTAACTTCGTTGTTCTTGAAATCAATCTTGGTGAAGATGCCGAGGCTGCCGACGATACGGGTGATCGGATCCCAGTTCATCTCCACCAGCCCTTCGGTCTTGGGCAACACCGATTTCACCTGTCCTGTCGCAGTAGCCATAATCCTTCTCCTTAGAAAATGGTGGGGCAAACTGCCTGGGAGCGCAGGCAGCCTTGCCTGCTTGGTTTCAGGCAATGACCGACTGACCGAACCAAGCAGGCAAGGATGCCTGCGCTCCCAGGCGCCCTACCCTCGGTCCGCGTTATCATTCTTTCAACGCGTCGTCGTGGCGGCGCTGATCAATACGTTCGTGGCCGATAGCCTGTGGTGAGGCGCGGCCCCGGATGCCGCCAACTCGGTTCCTTGTTGACGGTGTTGTTGGTGATGCCGCGCAGCGCGCGGATCATTCCCCCGTAGACGCCGACCACGCCCGTCGAGAGCGCCGATCCCGGCGGTTCGTCCATAAACGGCATGAACTTATCCGGGAAGCCGGGCATGGTGCATGCGATGCAGACGCCGCCGACATTCGGGCAGCCGCCAACACCGCGCATCCATCCGCGCTTGGTAACGTTGCAGTTAACCACCGGCCCCCAGCACCCGATCTTGACCAGGCATTTGGGCGAGCCATACTCGCCGGCGAAATCGGCCTGCTCGTAATAACCCGCGCGGTCGCAGCCTTCGTGCACCGTTTTGCCGAACAGCCACGTCGGACGGAGTCGATCGTCGAGCGGGATCATCGGCGACAGGCCCGCCGCCTGATAAAGCAGGTAGAGCACTGTCTCCATGAAGTTGTCCGGCTGCACCGGGCATCCGGGCACGTTGACGATCGGGATGTCGGCGGTCGAACGAAAGTTCCATCCCAGGTAATCGGCCAGCCCCATACAACCTGTTGGATTACCCTGCATTGCGTGAATGCCGCCGTAAGTGGCGCAAGTGCCTGCGGCGACCACGGCCCAGGCCTTCGGGGCCAGGCGCTCAATCCACTCGCAGGTCATGATCGGCTGACCTGTCTCCGGGTCAGTGCCTTGCGCCGCCCAATAGCCTTCGCTTTTGATCGTCTCGTTTGGAATCGAGCCCTCGACGACGAAGATGAAAGGATCAAGCTCTCCGCGCTCGGCGCGGTAGAAGTACTCCATGAACTCATTGCCGACTTCTTTGGCCAGTACCGGGTTGTGCAAATGTACTTTCGGCAGCCCTGGGATCGCGCCGAGAATCACGTCCTCGAGGCTGGGCTGCTCGGCGGCGGTCACAGAAATCGTATCGCCGTCACAACCCAGACCAGCTGTGAGCCAGATGATATGGACTTCCTTGACGTCCGGCGGACGCCCGCTCAATGTTGATGACGCTGTCGCCACTTTTCGACTCTCCTCATTGTCAATCGTTTACCAATGCCCTTTTGACGCCTTACGCTGCGATCTTCACATAGCAAACAGCAGATGATGGCCCAGCCTTATGTGGATTCATGCCGGAGGAAGTCTTAGTCAGACTACAATTTTTCCATCCAAGCGATCCTACCTCCGATTTTCACATTCGGTCGGTACAATACCGCACCCTGCTCGCGAAAAACTGATCAGGCAGACGTCTTCTCAGTCGCAACAGGAGCAAGCTGCCCGTGATGATCAGCGGCTACGTCGGTTCTCAATTGCGTATATGGGTCAGCACGGTTTGCGGCAAAGAATGAGTCAATAGAACGCTGATACGGCGGGCGAGCGCGGATCATCGCGGATAAAGTTAGCGTCAAGCGGCTCCATCAGCGTTATCCACCTTCTATGACCCCGTATACTGAACGGCAAGTTGGCTGATAACGATGGATGTTTGTAAATGTGTGAAAATAATGAGAGAGGGGATTTATATTTTGGACAAGCCAATCGCCGCCTTGATCAAGTGGTTTAATCAAGTGGGTCGTGTTGCTGAGGTGGTCGCCATGTCAGCCTCGCGTTTAGATTCCTTCGCTTCCCTGTTCCGGCTTCAACGCGTCGGCCTTCGCCTTCTCTATTTTGCTCAGGCCGGCAGCCGTTCCGAGTAGCCCCGCGACCAAGAAGATTGCAAAGACCGTCAAGGCGTTCGCGGCCTTATGCGCAGCGCTCGACATGTAGTTCGAATCTCCGCCAGGGTTGTATATCCCGCCGGCGAAAAGCCCAATCGCGCCGCTAATCAACACCCACTGCATATAGAGCCAGATCGCGCTCAGTTTCTCTTTTCTTTTCGCCTCGATTCTTACGAAGGTGGTTGTACAGACGTAGAGAGAAAACGCGGCGAAGATGGCCAAAAAATACAGCATAAGCGACCATAGCATTCGATCGCTCAACGCTCGCCGCCACGCGTTGAGCGGTACGAACACCCATATCATGAAAGAGCCTATTGCGACGATTGAGAGCGCGATCATCGCCGGCGCCAGGAGTTTGCGCATATTCAAGTCTCCGTTGAGTTGTGCGTGGCTATTTAGGCCAAAATCAGATTCAGCCTTTCGCCGGGGCGACGGTCATTTCCCGCCTGCCGTCTTCGCCATCTTCTTCAGCGCCTTTATTGCCGCCGCGCCGTCAGTCTCGGACTTTGCGGTCTATGGACTGATCGGCGCTCTCCTTAGCAGGCTTCTAATCCGGCTTTCTTTTCCCTACTTCTTTAAGTGAATCCGCCGGGATGCGCGCATTATGCGCCAACCGGAGAGACTTGCGCCAGGTCACGGCCATCCGCCCATAACCTTGGCGCCCTCCCGGCTGCGGTCGCACAATCCTCCCTCGGTTCAAGTCGCCAGGCTAATAACAACGTAGCGTGATCCTTTGGTAGGCGTTACTGCTCCGGTGTCGGCTTCGGTGTTTGCTTCGGCGACGGTTTTGGCGTTGGAGTTACAAGTGTTTTGCCGGAAGAGTCGCCTTGACCAGGCGCCGGCGTCTGAGCCGGACGGTTAAGGTTATCGGTCTCAGGCTTGGCGGTAGTCCAGCCGGCGGTAGTGGTGTAATACTCGGTCTGGTCGGTGAACCGGTTGACGCGAATGAAATAGCCTTCGGGGGTGTAGTAATGGTACCTGCCAGGCCAGAAGGTGAAAAGCAAGGCTATCAAGGCGAAGAGGATAAGGAGTTTAGTGGATTTGTCCATATGTAATCTCTTTGTTAACGGCGGGAAAATAACAGAACCGGCCGGGATGTCAAGCGAACCCGATCAGTGTCTAGCGGCTCATTCTCCGCGCCCAGGCGTCCGGCGCCGGCAGATGAGCGATGGGCGCGTTTCCGGCGGTTGCGATCGCAGGCGGACTGACCAGGCGAGGGAAAAGGCAATAAGATCGTTGTTTCCGACACTCTATTTTGGAAAACGGACGGTTGGAGAAACAGCAGATGATTTATCGGGCGCTCGCCGACTTCGTGTTATTGCTCCATATGGCTTTCGTGCTGTTCGCGGCGCTCGGGGGCGTCCTGGCTTTCAAGTGGAGGCGCGTCACATGGTTCCACATACCGGCTGCTCTGTGGGCGACGTTAATCGAATTAATAGGGTGGGAATGTCCACTCACACCGCTTGAAAATTGGCTCCGACGAAAGGGACGAGAGGCCGGCTATCAGACCGGTTTTATCGAGCGTTATCTTCTTCCTTTGATTTACCCGGCGCCGTTTCCTCGTACTCTACACGTCGTCCTTGGGCTTCTGGTCTTGGGTGTCAATCTCGCGATCTACTGGAGCCTCTGGCGCCATTCGGCGTCAACCAGGCGCCGGTGATCAGCGTTCTTTCTCTCCCCTTCCTTTACAGACCTGCTCGAAAGAGAGTTTGTACAGGCGCCTGTCCGCCGATCACCGTGATTTCCGCAATGCCCGGCCAGTCCCCTGATGCCGGTGGATGGAGTGTACAACCACGCCGCGGATGCTGAAGTCGTCACTTCTTTTGACACGAATGTCAGGGAAATCTGGGTTGGCTGACCGCAGGATGACCGAATCCCTCTTTATCTCCAGCCTTTTGACGCAATACTCTCCATTAATGGCGGCGATCACGATGTCTCCCGGATTGGCCGTCTCACTAACCTTAGCGATCAACAAATCGCCGTCGTAAATTTGCGCGCCGGTCATCGAGTCGCCCTTCGCGTTGACTGTGAAATATTCATCCTGATCCGGCATCAGATCTTCGCATAAATCTCTGTACACAAATTCGTCGCCGGCAGGGGCGGGCAAGCCGGCGTTGACGTATGTCGGATAGTGGATGCGCACTCGCAACGAGGCCAGCAGGCCGCTGAAAAAGCTCTCGAGCGGCCTGCGCAGCCATTGACACAAAGCGAGCAGATGTTCGATTTCAGGGCTGCTGATTTCGCCATTTTCAATCCTGCTGAGAGTTGGGGGGCTGACGCCGACAACGCCTTCCAGATCCCTGAGAGACAGCCCCTCTCGTTCCCGCTTCTCTTTGACGGCCTTGCCGAATTTCTTGCGGTTCAGCGCGATCTCCAGACCATTCTGCAATTTCTTGCCCTTCTTGTTCATCGCTTAATCCCCAGTTTTTCCGGCGCATTGAAAGTGGGCGGCGAATGATCGCCGTTGTTAAGGAAACGCGATTGTACTGCAACCCCACTTACCGGGCGAAACTCGTCGAGAGTTTCAGCAAATTCCTCCGTTATGAATAGGTACTCCTTAGAGCGCGTTTTAAAAGGTTCGCTTTGAGCCTGCGGAGCAGGCGACAGCATAAAGCCTGGGGCGTAAGCCACAGGAGCGCATTAGTAAAGTGATCAGAGCCCACGAAGTGGGCGACAGCCCTCAAGGCTGCCGCCCGTTTCACGGGCTTGATGGCTTTCCAACACTTACCTGGGGCTCCGCCTTCGGCTCCACCCCAGGCTACACTCTGCCGCCCGCATCCGCGGGCTAAGAGCCTTAAACACCAGGTTGGTAAGGGCTATGACGGTCTCCTGGGGGGCGGCTCCCTCCGGAACTTTAAGGTAATCTTCGATTACTCGCGCAGTCGGATGATCTTAGAGCCGCCCCGTTCAGTTAAGAACAAGAGTTAGATCCATGGCAATGGCTCAGCCCGACGAGTCGAGCTGAGCCATTGCCATTCGCGGAAACCTTATCGGGAAGGTTTATTCCGCGAACCTGCTAATTGGTGAAGCCGAGCGCGCCCAACTGCCACACGCCCCGCCCGTAAGTTCCGGCGCGATACTTACTGCCGTCCGACGCGATCCAGATGTCGGTGACGCTCACCAGCGGCAGCCCGTAGCCCCAGCGCTGGAAGATCAGCCCTTTGTTCTTGGAGCTGTAAAGGCCCAGGTCGCTGCCCACGTAGATCACGCCGTTCTTGACCGGGTCGGCCTTGATGACATTGAGTCGCACGCCTTCCGGCAAGCCATCCCAGGCGACTTGCAACCAGCTCGATTGCGGATCGTTTGAAGTCCAGATGCGGGACTTGTTTCCGCCGTGATTCCATCCGTCCGAGATAGCGTAGAACTGCGAGTCGGGGCCGATGGCCAGGTCTATCAGTATGCCGTCGGCGTTGGGAACGGCGGCGGCTTTCGTCCAAAGGGCGCCGTAATTGAGCGAGTAGTAGACATCGCCCGCGCCGCCGCCGGCGGTGGCGATGACGGCCAACGCGCCGGCGACTTTGGAACTGGCGACATCCCTGATGTTGTGATTGGCGGGCAAGCCGTAAGTCGTAACCGCGGCCCAGGAGTAGCCGAAATTGACGCTCTTGTAAAGCTTCCCGCCGGCGATCGCATAGAGGTAATGGCCGCTTGCGTCGTGCGGAGACTGCTCCCAGCGGCTGGGCGCGGCTCCCGGCAGGCCTGTGGTTGACGCGGCGGCATTGCTCATTCCGCCGTCGCTGGATTGATATACCCCGCCATTGGTCGAAAAGAGCATCTTGTCGCTGTCGCTTTGCGACACGACGGTGAAAAAGCCGTCGCCGCCTTTAATCTTGTCGAACACGCCGTTGTTCTGCCGGCGAATCATGACGCCGTTGTCCTGCAGCGTGGCGACGACGACATTCGGGTCGTCTCTGGTCGCGGCGATGCCGTGTACCAGGTGCGTGATCAATCCGTCGTTGAGCGCGGAGCTCCAGTTCGCTCCGCCATTCGTGGATTTGAAGATTCCGCCGTCCGTGCCCACCAGCAGCGACCCGCTGTCGGTGAAAGCCGCGCAATGGATGTCCGGGTGAACGTAATCGAAAAGCACGCTTTGCGGGTTGTCCGAACTGACCAGGCTGAAGCTTGCGCCGCCGTTGGTCGTTTTGATAAGGCGCGTCTGCCCGCCGAAATAGGCCGTGTTCGGATTGGTGGGATGTACGATGACCATCTGGTTGTAGTTGCCCTGGCTGCCCAGAATCTTATCCACGCTCTCATCATAATTGGTGTACTCCTTGGTCGAGATATTTAACGGCGTCCAGGTTTGACCGGAGTCGGTGGATTTGTAGATCTCCGCATCGCCGGCCCGTTCGGCTAGCGCGTAAAGAATGTGCTGTGTGCCGGCCGCGAGCGTGATCCGCCCGAGGTCGTTAGCGAAGCCGGTGGCCTGCGTCCAGGTCGCGCCCTGATCGGTCGAATAATAGATGCGTCCCTTGGCGCCGATTACTAACCCGTTGAGCGGTTTGCTGCTCAGCACGAAATTGGCGCCGCCAGCCCACGCCAGACTCCAAACCTCCTGTTCAGCCCCGCCCAGCGCCACAGGCTGATAAGACACGCCTTCGTCGGTCGAGCGGAAAAGCCCTTTGTTGGTTCCCGCCATGACGATGTCATTGTTGAAAATATTGACCAGCAGAGAGCGGATGTTGGTCGAGTCGCCGAGCAAGACCGGCCCCGACCAATGCGCCCCGCCGTCGGTAGTCTTCAACACGCCCAGCCCCGGCGCCGTTCCGAGTCCCAGAATGCCGGTGCGGTGCGGGTCGCCCAAACCCAGATAGAGAGTGTCGGAATCAAACGGGTCCATCGCCACCGCGCCACATCCGAGACTGCCTACCGACTCGGTCTTCGGTAACCAGGAAGCGCCGCCGTCTGTCGTCTTCCATACCCCGCCGCCGGCCGAAGAGACATAAATGACGTTAGAGTTATCCGGGTCGGTGACGATGCCGGTCAATCGACCGCTGTCGAAATAGCTTCCATTGCCGCTGCTGGGGCCGATGTTGCTCCAGACCTCCTGCGCGGGGTTGGCGGCCAGGTTGATCGACGCGCCGGGAAGCAGATGGGCGTTGATGACGCGTTCGCGAGCCGCCGCCGCCATCAGGCTCATGGCGTACTCGGCGTCGTTGACCGGTTGCGGCCGTATCTCCGCGAGCTTGCGCTGCCGCGCCTCCCGCTCGCTCTCCACTGCTCCAGCGGGTTGGCGGTCCTGCGCGGCGCGCAATGCCAGGATTGAACCGGCCAGGACCACGGTCCCGACAACGATCGAAAAGATAAAGGCGTATTTGCGGAAACGCATGTCGACTCCTTTCGCGATGATTCATTGATTGTTGATGCCGTTATGCGCGGCGTAGGAGTTGAAGCGGCTGGTCTTGAGACAATCGGGTAGATTGAGATCACCGGCGGCCGCCTGCATTTTGCTGAAGTAGTTGTTATTGGTCAGCCCGCCGTTGAGCCTCGTTTGCCGATAAAGTTTCAGCATGTCCAACTTCGTGGGGCGGTCGGCGCAGGAGTCGGAGACATTTGTATACCAATCCCAGAAGAAACGCAGCCAGTCTCCGTTTGTTCCCGCGCCCTCCCAGGAATTGGCGCAGCCGGCGCCGACGCAACACTGGTTCTCAAGCCGGCCGCCGGAATTGCTGCCCGCGCCGTCGTCGTAACGCTCCAGGTCGGTCGGGCTCGCGAACCAACTGAAGGTCCCCTCGGTCTCCTTGTTGTTCCAGATTTTGGCCGCGATGAAATGCGCAAAGCCCTCGCGGAAGCCGACCGAGTTCCACTCCTTCGTATCAATTGAGTAACCGGGATTCGGATTGTCACCCGTGCCACATGCGTTCGGGTTCACATTATGTGTCAAGCTCACGTTCGGTTCGCCGCCGTCATCGGCGTCATCGTGAGCGCCGTAGTAAATCGCCGCGATGGCGTGCCCGAGTTCGTGCGTGACGATGAACTTGTACTTCGTCTGCGGCGTGGCCGGATCTCCTTCCGAATTCACAGTCGCGTTGCCGATTTTGATGTAATGACGCCCGCTGGTGATGGACTGGTTCGACTGCCCGTAATGCGCCGACGAGCCGCCCGGGGTCGAGTTATCAATCCCGACGTGGAAGGCCTTGCCGCTCAGCCCGTCGTGGTAGCGATACAGTCCAAAGGCGAGCGACGCCATAGCCGTCCATTTCGAATTGTATGAGCCGACGTGATAGGTGTTGACGCCGCCGGGCGTCGGGCTGACGTCGGTCAGCAAAATCGAATAGGTCTGCCCAGGGTAGCTGGAGAAATCGTTCGGCGCGGTGTGGATGCGCACGTAGTTGTCCGCCGAGTCGGTGGCGTAACCATAGACGCGCAGTGAAAAGCCGCTGGCGCTGTTGTGCGACCAGTTGAAGCAGCCTGTGCTCGGCTCCGAATCGAATGTCTGAGACCAGCCCCCACGCGAAACTTTGACGCGCACGCCGCGGGCGATCACGCTGATATCATTGTTCGCGTTTAGGTAATGATCTTCGGTCCCGCCCGCATTCGGGCCGTCGGGAATTCCAAGACTGGAGTCAACCGTCCGGATCTGAAACTTGACGCAGGTCCGATAGTTATTCCCGCTCGCCAGGTTTGTCTGCCCGGTCAGCGTAGTTCTCGCGTCGGTTCTCTGCCGGGTCGCCGTCTGATTGCCAAGCTCTTCCGGCGCCGGCGTTTCATCCGGCTCATCGTCGCTCGCCCCGCCGCCAGGCGCCCCGGCGCCGCCGTAGATCACGCGCGACACTCCGTCCGCTTCCGGCTCGAAGAGATCGCGCGGCGCACGCCCTCCGAAATCGCCGGCGCGGAACTGCCTGAGCAGCGCCAGCTCGCCGTAAAAGGTCGCCACTAACACACCGCCGACGAAATTCGGATGAAAGTGGAGCGCCGGGGATTCGGCCTGGCGATACTGACCGCCATTAGTCAGGAACGCGTGCGCGGTCGCCTGAAGTTGGCCGGAGTAGATCATCCGCGCCCAATCGAACCCGAAATCCCGCAGATCAACCGCAAGGGTTCCGGTTCCTCTGGGACCGAAATTGAGATAGCCGAAATTCCGATTGAAGGTTCTTTGGCCGCCATCGTCAGCGGTGAGGCGGATTTCGGCGCGCAGCGACGCGTCGGTCAGATTCTCTATGCGTAACTTGATGTCCGAAACCGCTCCCGTCGTGACGGCGTTGGGCTGCGGCAGTTTGTCCCACGAAAGCCGCAGCGCCTCCGGCTGAACCGGCAATGACTCCTCGTCAGTAGGCGACCCGGTTGATTGCCCTTGATAAACGACGCCGCTGGCCCCGCCGCGCTCATACGGCCAGCTTGCGCTCGCTAACACGAACAGGGTAACGATAAACAGCGCCCAAAATTTCCGCATCCATTCACGTATCGCTTGCATATTGCGCATCTATTTCTCCTTATGTGCTCACGAATTGATGAAACGCTGGCATATGGCGTCGAATAGATTGCGGGCGCAATCTCGCCAGCGACGTTTTCCCATGGTAGCCAGGTTTTTGTTGACACCGGCAAGCTAACTTATGGAGTCTGAGGTTGCAGTGAAATGGTTCACAGGGAGGATGTGCATCGTGTCACAGGGAGATAATTTAGAGGCGCGGTGAGATGTATTACAGCGTCTTGAGCGCGGGGCGAATGTGTTGGAGAGCTTAATACTGCGGATTTATGATGCTTATGATTTTATGGGAAATTCTTCTGGTTGTAAGTTCGGTTTTGCAAATGTGGCAATCTGGGACATTGGATTCCATGCGAGCCGCATATAACGGGCTTCATGCGTATGGCGGGAAATTTGCTGAGAAATTTGTTTAATGCCATTAAAAAGCGTCGCGACGGAAAGTCTGCCGATGCGCCGCTCGCCGGAAAGGGGCGCCGTATGAGCCTGAGCGCCAGATTGATTCTGCTTCTGACAATAACCGTGGGGGTGGTGATGGCGTTGGCCGGTTATTTCATCCTGCGTCAGCGCGAAGAGATTCTGGCCCGCGCCCTGCGGAACGAGTTGCACGCGCATGCAGTTACGCTGCGGCTTACGTTGGAAGACAGTTACCGCGCCGGGCGGATTGGCGACGCCCAGCGGCTGATTGACCACTTGAGTGAAAACCCCAGAGTCTTCAGCGTCATTCTGTTTGACGAAAAGGGCCGTGTGGCGATGTTTTCCAACCCGCTGGAGGC
>DATEMG010000614.1:0-4650 GCA_035275805.1 Blastocatellia bacterium | reverse complement strand
CGGAGTGGGGAGTGGGGAGTGGGGAGTGGGGAGTGGGGTAAAGATACTAATCCCCATTCCCCACTCCCCATTCCCTACTCCCCTTTCGCTGTGCTATTCCTAAGCCCCGATGAACCCCACGAAAACAGTTCTATTCTTCTTGCTGGCCTGCGCGTTGGCGCCAATCGTGGCGCGCGCGGGTGAATGCCTGCCGATAAACGTCCGCAACCTCGAAGGCAATTACGTCGTGCCGGGGGTGATGGGCGACATCGTTTATCGCCGCGTTAACGGCCGAGAGTTGTCGCTTGACGCTTACGTGCAGAAGCACGGGCGCAAGCGTCCGTCGGTGATTGTCGTTCACGGCGGCGGGTGGGATAGCGGCAGCCGCGTCGCGTTCGTCGGACAATTCCTGGAAATGCTGACGCGCGCCGGCTACAACTGGTTTTCGGTTGATTACCGGTTAGGCGGAATTCAGAACTACAAAGACGCGCTCGACGACCTGCGCGCCGCGATCGAATTCATTCGCTGCAACGCGAAGAGGTTCCGGATAGACCCTTACAACATCGCGCTCTTCGGCGAGGACGCCGGCGCGCACCTGGCGGCGATGCTTCTGACCGAACGACCGGAGGGCGTGAAAGCTGCGGTCTTGATCGGCGGGTTTTACGACCTGCGCGAAATACCGAATCTAAAATCTCGAATCCCGAATTTAGAATCTCGAATCTCGAATTCCGAATTTCTCGCAGAGGCTTCGCCGATCACACACGTCAGCCATGACATGCCCGCGGCGATGATCGTGCATGGCGCGGCTGACCGCGAAGCGCCGCCGGGACAGGCGAACAGATTCTGCGACGCGATGCGCCAATCCGGCGGACATTGCCAATATGTAGAAGTGGACGGCGCGATCCATCGGGCCGAAAATTGGACGCCTGGCCAGTGGGGTTACAAGGACACCGCGCTTTCCTGGCTAGGAGGTCGCCTCGATCTGCGCTTCCCCAATCACGACCCCTTCTTGTCGAACCTCAAAAAAGGCGTGACCTTCGACCGGCTGCGAAGGCTTAAACTCGACGCTTATATTCCGAAGGGGCCGGGGCCTTTTCCCGCCGTGATTATCGCGCACGGCGGCGGATGGGAGGCGGGAGACAAGGTCACATACGTGACGCCCCTGTTCGAGCCCCTGGCTATGGCCGGTTTCGCCTGGTTCTCGATAGATTATCGTTTGACGCCGCAATACAGGCATCAGGATCAGATCCAGGACCTGCGTGAGGCGATCCGCTTCGTTCGCGCTAATGGAAAAACCTTACGCATTGATCCAAATCGCATCGCCGTCATTGGCGAATCGGCCAGCGGGCAGATGGCCGCGCTGCTGGCGACTAGAGTCAGCAAACGTTCCGGCTCGCAAGGCCGACGCAGAATCCCTTTCGAAGATGTTTTCGAGAACGACCCTAACGCTGAGTTCGCCGCCGCCGTTTCCTTATACGGAGTCTACGACTTCGAAGCGATGACCGGAGAACTGACGCCCCGCTCCATCCCGTCACGGTTATTCGGCATCACGGCTCTCGACAATGAAGCGCGCGCGACGCTGCGGCGCTACTCTCCATTGCGTCATGCGCGGGAGAAAATGATTCCACTTCTGCTCGTATGCGGGACGAATGACGGTCTCTTCGCTCAACACAACGCATTCGCGAACGAACTCCACAAGGCCGGCGCCGACTTCGACGCCATCACACTCGAAGGCGCGCCGCACGGGATGGAAAATTGGGAAGGCCGTCCCGAATGGATGGATTACAAAACGAAGCTGGTCGAATGGCTCAAAGCGAAACTCGCCCCGCGAAAATAATCGAGGCTATTTCGACTCAGGCACTTTGAATTGAGCTTCATCCACCTGGGCGTTGTGTTTTATCTCGGTGAACTTGCGCGTGGACGAATAGAAATTGTCGAGGTACGAAGTCCGGATCGTGTGGGCGACTTTGACGCCGTCGACTTCGCGGTAATCCTCGTAATCTGTCTGTTCGGAATCGACGCCGATGGGGGTTTCGGTCGTCACGACGCGCCGGGCTAGCAGCCCCGTCTCCTTGTCGAAATAGAAGGCCGCGCGCCGTTTGTTGGGCATCGCCATTCGCACGATCTGGGTGTCGCGCCCGTCTATCTTTTCGTTCCCCCCGAAGATTATCTGCGGGTACGGCTCCTTGATCTGCAGCGGTTCAAGACTCCAGGCCAGGGATTTGGCGCGGGCAATATCCACGTCATCCATCGCCCGATCTTCGCGCGCGTTCTTGATCCACCCCGACGCGCCGTTTAGCCTCTGCGTGGTCGCGCCCTGCGGCAGGCTGACGCTCAAAGAATATTTGTCCGGCGACGCGAACAGGATTTCGAGCGGGAAGCTCTGGCCGTTGGCCGCGACGCTGACGCCTTTGATGGCGCGCGTCTTTATTTTCTCGATCGCCTCTTTGCCTCCGATCGCCTCGGCGTATTTCGCCAGAATCTGTTGCGGCGTCGGGCGCGGCGCATTCGAGCGCGGCGTCTCAACCGGGGCTACGTGCGGCAGCGGCGGGACGCCCACGGTATGCTCGTCCCCCCGATGACAGGTGTAGCAGCTCACCTGCGTTTTGCCCTGGAAGGAATTCTTGTTGATGTCCATCGTCATCTGGATCATCCGGCGCGCGATCTTCTTATGGTTGTTGTCGTCTTTATCAAACTCCCACTGGTCGCCCGTCTTGACGTGGCAGAACGCGCAGTTCACGCCGAGCGAGGCGCTGATGTAATTCATCATCGGGCGCATTTGCGTCGCAGGCAGCCCTTTCAAAACCTGAATGTTTTTATACTTCTGCTCCATCGTCTGCTCGGCCGTCTGATTGCCCGCCTCCTGCCCGTAGGGCGACGCGACGACGCGCTGTGGCGACATCAAATCCGAAAACGAAAAAGCCAGCGCCGATCCGAGGGCGAGCGCAGCTACGCCGCGTTTGACCGTGGCCTGAATCATAGATTTTCTCCTCCAGTTAAGTGTCCGCAGTGACGGCGGCGCGTTTCCCACAGCTTGAGCCGTCGCCGAGTGGCGCTCATCATACAACATTCGCCGTTCAATCTCACCGCTCAATTTGATGTATCTCCATTTCGGAAAAGCTTAAGTCTCAGCCTGAATGAATCACGCAATCGCACCAGCGGAAGTTGGTGGATCGTTCATTCTTGTCAATTCCCATCAAACTTTTGTGAGTTGCGCGCATCTATTCTTCGTCGCGGAGCGACGAAGAATAGGCTCGCACAGCACGCAAAGATTTGGATAGTGAATTCTTTATCGCGGGCTTGCGTTATGATAGGAACCTGATTTACAAAATGCGGACATGCTCTCGTCGGCCCTATGGTTTGACGCTCTCTGTTTCTGAAGCTGATACCTAACAATGATAAAGCTCTTGAATTTACTTGGTCTCCTTGCTGCTGTGGCTTGGTTAGCAAGACATCCTGATTGGGAGCCAGCCGTCACTTCCATAGGATTATTTGCCAGTCTGATCGCACTTGAAGTCTCCGATAAAAAGAAAAACTCAAAAGAACTCCTGAACGAAACAGATCGAAAACTGTTCGAGCAATTTTGCAAGGAGTTCCCCTCTGACGGAAACAGCGCGAGGTTCCTCTCGGAACACGATCTCGGTGTTTCGTGGCATGCCCAAAAGCTTTATGAAATAGATAATTTTTTACGTAAATCGAAAGGATTTCTATAGACTTTAGCTACTCAGTGCTGTCCCCCAGCTAGGGTTGAAGCCACAATGACCAAAACCGAACAATCACTCCCCTTTTCTGATCTTTCTCTGTCGCGCCGCCTCGAACGAGCCGAAGGGCGCAGCGCCGCCGACTTCGTCGAAGCCAGGGCCAAACTCTTTCCCGAAAGCGAAGCGGAGTGGATTGAAGTTGCGGGCGCATATGCGATGTTTGATGGAATAGGTTCGCCGATGACGCAAACTTTCGGCCTCGGAGTCTTCGATCCCATCACCCAGACCGACATTGAAAAACTCGAGGCGTTCTTTCAACGGCGCGGCGCTCATGTCCATCACGAAGTCAGCCCGCTCGCCGAAGCTTCCCTGCTGACTTTGTTGAACGAGCGAGGCTATCAGCCGATCGAATTAACCAGCGTAATGTACCGCCCCCTCGGGCGCGGGGTTCAGCTCGCGTCGGCGCTCAACGAGAAGGTTCAGTCGCGACTGATGCGAGACGGTGAAGAGGATTTGTGGGCCCAAACAGCGGCCAAGGGGTGGAGCGAATTGGTCGAGTTCGCCGATATGATGCTGGAGCTGTCATCCATCATCGCAAATAGGGCGGGCGGATGTTCGTTCCTGGCGGAGCTTGACGGGCGGCCGATCGCCACCGGCTCAATGTTCATTCATGACGGCGTTGCGCTGCTGGCCGGGGCGAGCACGATACCTGAAGGGCGCAGGCGGGGCGCGCAACTGGCCCTGCTCGAAAGCCGTTTGCGTTATGCTGTGGAAAAAGGATGCGACATCGCAATGATGTGCGCTCTGCCGGGCAGCGCCTCCCAACGCAACGCCGAGAGGCAGGGATTCCGCGTCGCGTATACCCGTATTAAATGGAGCCAGAATCGTCCCTTAGACACCAGCGTTAAAACGCCAATGGTATTATGTTGAGCATAAGGGAGCGCGAAGCTTTGGAGCGCGGCGGCTTGAC
>DATEMG010000613.1:0-3970 GCA_035275805.1 Blastocatellia bacterium | reverse complement strand
GGATTCGGTCAACGTCAACGGACAGGACTCTCGCAACAACAACTTTCTGCTCGACGGCGCGAACAACAATGACGATGTAATCGGCCAGCGCGCGGGCGGACAGACTCGCACGGCGCTTGAAACGGTGCAGGAGTTTCAGGTGCTGACCAATCAGTTCGACGCGCAATACGGGCGGACTTCGGGCGCCATCATCAACGCCATCACGAAGTCGGGGACTAACCAATTCCACGGCAGCGGGATAGGTTTCTTTCAGGACGGCGCGTTCAATGCGAAAAACCGCTTCGCCGCACTGAACAATCTGGAGTCGCCGGAAATCCATTTGCGGCAATACGGCGGGACCATCGGCGGCCCGATCAAACAGGATTTCGCGCACTTCTTCTTCGGCATTGAGCGGACGACCATCGCCGAGGGAGTGGTCATCAACATCCCCGCGCGTCCCGAATTCAACACCACGACGACCGAGGACACCAGAGCGCTGAACACCTCGGTTCGCCTCGACATGCAGCCTGCACGGAATCATCAGCTCGCCGGACGCTGGGTCCGCGAGCATTCGCCCCAGTTCAATCAGATCATCGGCGACGTGACGCTCGACGCGAGGCGCGAAGAAGATGATACGGATCAGACCGTGGTCGGCAGTTGGACGGCCGTCATCACGCCGAACCTGCTCAACGATCTGCGCATCAGCTTCACCCAGGAAGATGTGGCCTTTGCCAATCCAGGGTTCAACTCCGGCAAGTCCATGGCCGAGTTGCCTCCGACACTCGCCTTCCCCTCGTTCGCGGCGCAGCAGAGCAACGTCGCGCAGGCGCGCGTCAACAACTCCTACCGGTTGGCCGACACCGTCAACTGGATACGCGGCGGCCACTCGTTCAAATTCGGCTTCGAATACAACTACGTCACTGCCGACAACCTCACCGAAGACGGCCTCAACGGCACGTTCTCATTCCCGACTAACCAGCCCTTCAACGCCGCCGATCCGCGCACATACCCCGAACGTCTCCAGATTCGCGTGCCGGGGGCTCAAAAGTTCGTCGTCATCGCTCATAATCCAAGCGTATTCGCGCAGGACGCATGGAAAGTGAACAGGCAACTGACGCTCAACCTGGGCCTGCGTTACGACGACGAGACCATCTCGCAAGACAATAACAATTTCTCGCCGCGCGTCGGCGTAGCTTACGACATAGGCGGAGAGGGCAAAACCGTGATTCGTGGCGGATTCGGTTATTTCTACCAGAATACGCCGTTCGAGCTGATTACGGGGTTCCGCACGGCTCGCCCGTTCTCCGATTCTTTCCTCCGCTTGTTCCCGCTCAACAACGCCGATCCGGGGCCGCGCGCCGGACTATTCCCCACTGACCCGACGCTGGCCAAAGGGCCTGTGGTCGATCGCGCGCTGATCCAATCACTGGTCGGATCGGGCCTGTTGCTGCCCAACCCGAACCCGACGGTGGATCAGAAAAACCGGCGAATGGCTTATACGCGATCGATTTCAGCCGGTTTCCAGCGGCAGCTTGCGCCGAGCCTGGCGCTGACCGTTGATTACCTTCACATTGCTGGCATTGACCAATTGATCTCTGCCAACCTTAACGCCACCACCCGCACAAGTACCAATGGGGCCGCAGCGCTCGCGCCGCGTCGTTACGCCACTCTCGGACAAGTGATCCAGAATACCTTCGTGGAAGTGGATACCAAATTCTTCAGTGATCAGCCGTTCGCGAATGCGGCCGTGAACAATGTCACCACGATCATCAACGAAGGGCGCACCAAATACGACGCGATGCAAATAGCTCTCGACAAGCGCCTCAGCCGAGGCCTGGACTTCAAGTTTTCCTATACGCTGTCGAAGGGGACCGGTAATACGAGCGGCAACGGCGTTCAGGCCGCCGGCTTCCAATTGCTCGATGACCTGCGGCTGAATTTGAGCGAAGGGCCGGCGGCGTTCGACCGCCGTCACAACTTCGTCTTCAGCGGATATTACGAAATCCCGCGCACTCGCGGACTTATCGTGAGCGGATTGGTCCGGGCGCTGTCGGGCACGCCGTTCACGATCATTGATTCGCGCGTTGACGCCGACCAGAACGGCATCAACAACGACCCGCTGCCGGCGGGCAATTTCACCAACAGCCGCACGTTCCCGAACGGCGAGACGCTGACCTTCAATTTCGAGAACGAAGGTGGGCGTAACGGCGCGCGCAATCCAGGATTTTTAACCGGAGATCTGCGCCTCGCCTACAAATACAACATCACCGAGCGCATAAACGCCGGCTTCACGTTCGATATTTTCAATATCGCCAACCGGACCAACTTTGATGGCCCAAGCGGCGATTTCCAGGCCGGCGTCAACGCCAACTTCCTTTTGCCGACCATCATCAGTCCGAACTCTACGCCGCGCACGCTGCAGCTTGGGTTCCGTGTCAGCTTCTGATGATTGGGAGTGATAGAGAATAGCTAGTAAGACGGAACAGTCGGAGGTTTTCATAGAAAACTTTTCCTTCTGTTCCGTCCTTATTGGGGAATGGGGAGCGGGGGGTTGTTTCGAGCCGCTCTTCATTTCCTATTTCCAGCTCCCCACTCCCATAATTTCCTGCCTCTATATTCTCTTTTCCGTCGTTTGCCGTTATATTCATCTTTTATCAACGCATAATCGGTATTTATCAATCGAGGGAGGAAATGTTCGGATGCCGATGGGATTTGATTTGACCGAGGAGCAGCAGCAGGTCAAACGTTCGGTTCGTGAATTCACCGAGGCGGAGATCAAGCCGCACGTGATGGAATGGGATGAGGCTCAGCGTCTACCGCGCGAGATTTTCACCAAGATGGGTGAGCTCGGGTTGATGGGCGTGCTCTTTCCCGAAGAGTATGGCGGCGCGGGGATGGGGTATGTGGAATACGCCACGGTCATCGAAGAGATCGCGCGCGTCGACGGGTCGATCGGCCTATCTGTCGCCGCGCACAACTCGCTCTGCACGAATCACATTTTTCAGTACGGCAGTGAAGCTCAGCGCAAAAAATACGTCACGCCTCTGGCCAGAGGCGAACGTTTGGGCGCGTGGGGGTTGACCGAACCCAGTTCCGGCTCCGACGCGTCGGGAATGAAGACGATCGCCATACGCCGCGACGGAGGTTGGGTGCTCAATGGGTCGAAGAATTTCATTACGCATGGGATTTCCGCGGACGTCTGCGTCGTGATCGCGATCACTAACCGCGAAATGCGCTCGCGTGGCATCAGCGCCTTCGTCGTCGAGAAAGGGACCAAAGGTTTCATCGCCGGCAAGAAGGAGAACAAGCTCGGCATGCGCGCTTCCGAGACCGCCTCGATCATCTTCGAGGATTGCTGGATTCCAGAAGAGAATCTGATTGGCGAGACTGGGCGTGGCTTCGTCAACGCAATGCAAGTTCTGGACGGCGGTCGCATCTCGATCGCCGCGCTGGGGCTCGGCATAGCGCAAGGCGCATACGAATCGGCCTTGAAATATTCGCAGGAGCGCAAACAGTTCGGCCAGGCGATCTTCGACTTTCAGGGAATCCAGTTCAAACTCGCCGACATGGCCACACAGATCGACGCCGCGCGATTGCTCACCCTGCGAGCGGCATGGATGAAAGACAACAAGCGCCAGACGACAAGGGAATCGGCCATGGCCAAACTCTACGCCTCGGAGATCGCGGTCAAGGTCGCCGAAGAGGCTATTCAGATTCACGGCGGGTACGGATATACGAAAGATTACCCGCCCGAAAAATACTGGCGCGATTCCAAGCTCTGCACGATCGGCGAAGGGACGAGCGAAGTGCAACGGCTGGTGATCGCCCGACAGTTGGTGGCCGCATAAGCGGATAATGAACAATCAACGACGAACATTGAACGATGAAAGCGCCTCAAATTTTCTGCCTCACTGCTTATGGTCTTTGAATAAATATTGCGCCCAGGCGCCGGTAACGTTGTGGCGCGAGTTGTTTACTCGCGCCGCTTCGG
>DATEMG010000612.1:0-19674 GCA_035275805.1 Blastocatellia bacterium | reverse complement strand
CGAGATATTTGCGGTGAACATCGGTGGAAGGACGTTTCCGATTATCTGGTCGATTATAGGGTCGGCATTGTTCGCGGCGTTGATCGGATTGTTAAGGCGCCGCCGATACAGCCGATACGTTTAAGGAGGTAGATTATGACTCATCATCTGAAAAATGCGCTGACAATCTTTCTTGCGTTAACCGGCCTATGGCTGACGGCCTCGGCGCAAGGCTCCTCCAGGTATGGGTACTCGAACAGTCGCTTGTCGGGCACGTGGCGGTTGAACGCCGGCCGCAGTGACAACCCGAGCGCGGCGGCTGAACGCGCCACTCGCGCTCTTCCCGTCAACGATCGGCAACGCGCGCGGGAGAACTTGTTACGCCGGCTGGGAGCGCCGGAGATGTTGGCCATTGATCGGCGCGGGCGGGCGATAACGATGGCCTCGTCGCAAGGGCCTCAAGTCGCATTCGAGGCCAATGGGGTCGAGACCGTCGAGACGACGCGTAACGGACGCGAGCGCCGCACGCGCGTCACGATCATAGGCGAGCGGCTGTCGGTGCGAAGCCTGGGAGACCGGGGCAGCGATTATGAAGCGGTTTTCGAGCCGCTGGACGGTGGCCGCAGGATGCGCGTGACGCGCAGTCTCTATACCGAAAGAGTAGGCCAGGTAGTCGTGTCGCGCAGCGTCTATGACAGGGTTTCTGACGTCGCGCAACTCGATCTCGGCCGCGGCCAGCTTCGCCGGGACTTGTCTTACGACTCACCGGCTCGGGGCAATTTCTTCGTGCCTGACGGGATAATGTTGAGCGGCAGGCTCAACCAGCCGTTGAGCACTAAATATACGCGCGAAGGCGAACGCTTCACGCTGAACGTGAACGAACCGGGGCAGTACAGAGGCGCGGTGATTGAAGGCGTCGTGGTGCGATCGGATCGTTCCGGACGCGTGTCGGGGCGAGCGGATATGACGCTCGATTTCGAACGCATCCGCATGCGTGACGGCCGGACGCATAACTTCGCCGGAACTATCGAGAACGTGTTACTCCCCAACGGCGAGAGGGTGCGCGTGGATCGGGAAGGAAATGTGAAGGAGGATGACAGCCAGACTTCGCGCACCGTGGAGCGGTCGGCGGTCGGCGGCGCGATCGGCGCCCTCATCGGGGCCATCGCCGGCGGGGGTAAAGGCGCGGCCATTGGCGCGGCCGTCGGCGTCGGCGCCGGCGCCGGCTCGGTCTTCATTGAAGGCCGCGACGACCTGGAACTGCCGAGCGGCGCGGAGATCACCGTTCGGTCAAGCGCGCCGAGATATTAGATCGGATCTCAATAATGTGTAGGGAAAGAACAACCACGGGGGAGCGCGGGGAGCACGGGAATAAGTCAGGCAGAGCAATGACTTTTCACTTTCTTTTCCCCGCGCTCCCCGCGCTCCCCGTGGTTGTTACAGTAGATGCAATTTTAAATGCCCTGGTTCATACGAGGAGGAGATATGTTTAAAAGGTCAATTTGGACGACGACGATGGCGATTAGCCTATTTCTCGGAGTTACTTCCTTCGCTCAGGAAAAGGTCAGCAGGAAGTTGGAAGATGAAGCGGAGCAGTCGTCGAAGGCGGCTAAAGTCCTACGTGAAATCATGGACACGCCCGATAAAGAAATACCTGAGGATCTGCTGGCCAAGGCGGAATGCGTGGCGGTCTTTCCATCAGTGATCAAAGCGGGCTTCATCGTCGGCGGGCGCGGCGGGCGCGGAGTGGCAAGTTGTCGCACCGCCACTGGTTGGAGCGCGCCGGCTTATTTCAATCTGGGCGGCGGCAGCGTCGGTCTGCAAATTGGGGCGGAAGCCACGGACTTCGTGTTGCTGTTTATGAACAGGGACGGCTTGAACAGCCTGCTCTCGAACAAGCTCACGCTGGGGGCCGACGCGTCAGTCGCCGCCGGGCCGGTTGGTCGAGCGGCCGGAGCGGATACGGACGCCGCTATGAGGGCTCAAATTCTTTCTTACTCTCGCAGCCGCGGTTTGTTTGCCGGGTTGGAATTGAAGGGCGTCGTGATCACTCCTGATGAAGGTGACATGCGTGACGTGTATGGCGATGAAGTCACGGCCAAGGCTGTATTGAAGGAAGGCAATGGCGCCGCGCCGGCGGCGGTGCGCGAGTTTCCGGCAACCTTGAACCATTACTCCACGCGCAAAGCGAAAGCCGAGAGATAGCGCGTGAGACAGATCAATCAATCGAACCAAGGAGGGAATATGCGAAAACTGTTTTTAGCTTCATTCGTTGTCGTGGCTTTCGGCTTGATCCTGACGGCCTGCGCCCCGACCGAATCGACTGACACTACGAACAAGCCAGCCGCGAATATGACCGATTCGGAATTGGAGAACAAAATCAAGGCCGAGTTTGATTCGGATGCGCAGCTCAAAGCGGCGGATCTGAGTGTCAGCGCCGACGCTGAAAAAAACGAGGCTACCATCTCCGGCGTCGTGGGGACACAGTCTCTGCGGACCAAAGCGGTCGATCTGGCCAAAGGGGCCAGCCCGGGACTGATCCTCACCGATAAAATCGAGGTCAAACCGCGTGAGATGACGCGCGAGGAATATACCGAAGAGCGCGCGGGTGAGGAAAGGGAGAGAGCCAGAGGGGCAGGCGAGAAGCTAGGGGCTTCGCTGGATGACGCCTGGATTCACACGAAACTCGTCGCCAAGTTCATAGGCGACGCCGATACGCCGGGGCGCAATATCAATGTAGATGTGGTTAATAACGTCGTCACTTTGCGCGGCACGGTGGAAACCGCCGAACAAAGGGCTGAGGCCTCGCGCTTAGCCAGGGATACTGAAGGCGTCAGGCGCGTCGTCAATCAGCTTAAAGTCGGAACCGCCGGCAAGCCCGCCAAGTAAGATCCCTGCCGCCGCACGCCCGTGGGCAAACGGTTCTAAGCGCGTCTACCGCTTGCTCACACGCTGCGGCGTTAACGCCCCGAAATTATGATATTTGAGAATTACTGGCGCTAACGGATTTTGTGGTTGTGGCTATTGCGTGAGCCCCGGAGGGGCGAAATGTTTATAGCAACGTGGGCGAGTTTGGTTTTTAGCTCCGTCAGGAGCGACATCGACCCTCGCGGATGTCGCTCCTGACGGAGCTTGGACGGATTATTTCCTCATATCTATAAACATTCCGCCCCTGTGGGGCTCACCGCCACAAAATCCGTTAGTACCAGTAATTTTCAAAGGTCATAAACCCACGGCTAAGTTCAGACGCCGCTACCGCAGCATAGGGGTTGAGTGATTACTTCGTTTATTGAATGAGTTTCAGGTCTGTTAACGCTGGGCCGCGAGGCGCGGTCGCAGCAATCCACAGATCGTGATCTTGCTTATCTCTTCGACTATCTGTTCAGGCGTCAAACGGCCGTCGGGGCGGTACCAGCGCGAGAGCCAAAGGATCGCTCCGAGCACGCTGAAGGTCGCCACCGTCACGTCGACCTCTCTCAACTTCCCTTCCTTCTTGAGTAGATTGAGCGTGTCGCGAATCAGATCGACGTAGGCGCGCTTCCGCTGGTCGATCTTGCGACGATGCTCGGGGGTCAGTCCGGCTACCTCTTCCACTATGATCGTGACCGGGTTGTATCCCTGCGGCGTGATGTGGGTGGTGATCAGCCACACGTGGTTGGAGATGATCGCGCGCAGCCTCGATTCGGCGTCGGCTATGGCGCGCGCCGGAATGATCACGTGTTCATCCAGTTCGTCCATGCCGAAGTTCATGATGCGGAAGAGCAGGTCTTTTTTCCCCTCGATGTGATGGTAGATGCCTGCCTTGGTAAGCCCGACGGCTTCGGCGATGTCGTTCATGGACGTCGCGTCATAGCCCTTTTCGCAAATGAGCGAGGCCGCCGCGCGGTAAATCTCCGCCAGACGATTCGTTTCGTCCGAGGCGGACAGCTTGAATGGTGAGTTCGTACTCAAGGTCGTTTCTCCTGGTTTTCGCAAACGAAGCTCCGGGCGTCGTCAGGGTTTCCATTCCCGTTATACTTCGCGACTTGCGGGTATGGGCACAGCGGCCGTGTTCTGATGTCCTTTCCGTCACGGCTCTGCGAGGCCACGATCTGTTTGGGCGCGACTGCCTTCTCCACCCACTCGATCAGCGCTGTTAGAAAGTCGCATTGATCCGTACCGACCCCTCCGCGGCAATGGGACATCCCCGGAACCATAAACAGCCTGAAGAAGTCTGCAGTTGACGCCCCGAATCGCGCCATCACCTTCTCGTAATAATTAACGCCCATCAGGGGGTTCAACGCAGTGTCGGCCCAGCCGAAATACATGACGATCTTCCCGCCGCGCGCTTTGAAGCGCGTAAGATCGGGATTCTTCGCGTCGAGGACGCCGCTGATCGCCTGAAGCCTCGGGAGATCCGTCTCGATCTTGAACGACTTGATGTCGTAATTGGGATCGGGCTTCGGAAAAGCGAGATAGCGGAAGAAGGTCTCGGCGAAGTTGTAAGAGATGGAGCGCCCGGTTCGCGCGATGATCCAGTTCGCCCAAATGCTTGCCACGCCGCCCTGCGTTGGCGCCTCGATTTCAGCGCCGACCGGCTGTCCCCAGAAAATGCGCTTGCCGCCGGCCTCGGCGCCGCGATAGATGACGCTGAGCGCGCCAATCTGCGCCGCAGTGAAGCAATCTTTTCCATCGACGTCATTGGCGCATACCGGCAGTTCCTTAGCATGATCGAAATTGCAGCGTCGCGGGTCGTCAATCAATCCATCGACCAGGCCGTCAGCGCCGTCGCATTTCGCGTAGACCCGTTCGGCGATGATCTTCAGTTTCTCTAGTGGAACCGGCGCTGCTTCGAGCGCGCGAATCATCGAAACATAGTTGATCATCGTTCCTGTGAACTCGAGCACTGGCGCGCCGACGACTATTCCGTCGAAATCGTCGGGGAAGCGTTGCGCGGAGATCAGCCCCTGCCTCCCCCCGGTAGAACACCCGTCGAAATAAGATCGTGTGGGAGCATTGCCGTAATACTCGCGGATGATTCGCTTCGAGGTCTCCGCAGTGACGTGGACGGCGCGGAACGCGTAATCGAGCAACTTCTGCCGGTTGACGGCGAAGGTCCCTAACGGTTCGTTGACGGCGTCGTGACCGGTGTTGGTCTGTGCGACGGCGAAGCTGGCCTTGAGCGCCGTATTGCGAGCGTTGACGCGCCCTTGCGTCAAAAGCGTCTCGCCCGCATACCCGCCGTTCCCGAACATGTAAAACCGGTTGTTCCAGGACGCGGGCAGGGTCAGTTCGAAGCGCACTTCCGGCAGAATCTGTCCGGTGACGTGGCAATACTCAGGCAGGTCTCCGGAAGCGGGAACCAGCGCGGCCGTCTCGATCGAGAACTCATAGCTAGTCAGACTCACGAGCGCGCCGCAATCCCGCTTCGGTTTAACAGCGGCGCCGTCATTGAGCGACGGTTTCCAGTCCTTGAACTGAAATCCGTTCTGCGCCAACGTTGACGAGGTCGACGAAAGAAGGAGCAAAAACAAGAAAATGGGAAGACGCCTGTTCATTTTTCACCGCCCTCTTTCAATTGCTTTGGTCCTATGCTTCGAATGTAGTTGACGACTTGCCAGATCTGCTTCTCTGTAAGCTTCGTTTTGTAAGCCAGCATGTCAGCCGACACGCCGTCGCGTATGACAACGAAGATTTCGCCATCGGTCGAGCCGTAATCCCAGGCGGCGTCGGTCAGGTCGGACGGCTCTCCACCTGAAAGCGCCAGGCCGCCGTCGCCTTTGCCATTCGGCCCATGGCACGCGGCGCAATACCGCTGGTAGAGTTTCTTTCCGGCTTCGACAGATTCGGCGTTCTGCGGCTCGGGGTTCTTGAGCTTCTGCGCCTCAGGGTTACGGCGAGGCTCCTGCGCGTAAGGCGCCGGCCAAAGTCCAGGCATGACTATAACGAGCGACAGCCAAATGATCCTACTATTCCTGAGGGACATCGAAATTCTCCATCAGATAATCGGGGCGCCGCTCGCGCAGGTGCAGGAATAATTCGTGCGCCAGGTTGACAATACGGTTGACCCCGTACGCGTACTGATTTTTTTTGACTCTAAGCGCAACGGTAACGAAGCCCCCCCGATTCGCGCAGGAAACCTCGGCTCGTTTCCGGTCAATCCGCCGATGTTCAGGCAACTCCTCGTCGTGCCGCCGCTCGATAAAGCTCTTCAATTCGGCGTAGAGGGGCGATTTCGCCGGAATGTTGTGCAGAAGCCTTTTGAATCGCAGCTCATGTTTAGCCGTGTCCACGCTCAATTCCATACGATGATTGACCACCCAGATGAATTGGAAGTGGCCGTTTTTGATTTCACTGAAGCCGCGAAAAACGCCCCGGTCAGCATAGGCCTGCAAATTCTCTCGGACAACACTCAATGGCTTATTAGTCATTCGTCTTTGGGCAATGGTCATTGCGCGGTCAGACAGCATTCGGATCCCGCCGCGCCGCATACGGAGGTTTTTGCAGTTGAACCAGGACGACGTCCACCGGCTCCACGCCGCGCTTGTCGTGATCGCGGATGAACAGAAAGCGGCAAGAGTGTCCACCCGTCGAGATCGTCGACGGGCGTTCCATGCGAACCGGACGAGACGACCGGTCTATAACCTCCATCCAGACGCGGTCGAACATGCACAGGACAGGAGTCAGAGTGGGTTCTCCGTGGTCTACGAAAAACTTGTGGTAAGCGCAGCGGCGCACCACCAACACCACTGTGTCGTCCGTCTTCTCCTCGGCGAACTCCATGCTCGTTCCCTGGTTGCGTTGGAACAATCGCGCCAGGGACCAGCGACTCAAAAACCCAACCGGGTCCCGCGCGAACCAGATCCAAAGCCTGATCATCCAGCGAAAGGGACGTTCCAGAGTCTGTTGAAAGACCGTACCTGCGAAGGTGTACGCGCCGGCTGCGTCGCCAGTCTCCGCGCGGAATTCCCGGAACGCGCCGAGCAAAAGCGAACAATATGCGTAAATCACCCTTGCTTGCGGATCGGGGAGCGCGATTACGCTCCTGTCAAAGACCTGCCGCGTATGATCCCGTATGCGAGCGACTAACAAATCAGCGTCGGGCAGTTCGGCGCCAGGCGCCTTCCGCCGCAGTTCGCGGCGACAATTCCGTATGAAGAAGTAGCCCAAAACATTGATGACCGGGTTTCCAAATTGAAGACGCATGCTTTTCAGCGATTATACGATAGGCATCCCTGCTCGACCGTACCGTACGGAACCAGTCATCCAATCAACTGAACATATCGGTCGAGAACAGGCAGGACTTTGTCCCGCTCATCAGACGGCACGTAGAAAATCGCCCTCTCCACCCCGGCGCGCTCCAGATCTTCCAGCGCTTTGCGCTCGGGCTTGGCCGCGAAAATAGTAACAGAAATAGAACTCGGGTCTCGATCCGCTTCTTCGGCCCTCCTCCTTAACGCCGCGATCTTCTCTTCGACGTTGTCTAACCGGAAGCCGATTGGCATCCACCCGTCACAGAATTCTATGACGCGGTCGAATGTGGTCGGTCCGTCTCCTCCCATCAGGATCGGAGGATGAGGCTTTTGCACGGGCTTTGGGAACGACCAGATCGGGTCGAAGTTGACGAACTCGCCATGAAACTCGGCTTCGTCTTCGGTCCAGATCTCTTTCATGGCGAGCGTTCTCTCCCTCAGCACGCGCCAACGCCACTTGTAATCGGTTCCGTGATTCCCCATCTCTTCGACGTTCCATCCGCCGCCGATGCCAAACATGACTCTTCCGTTAGAAAGCCGGTCTAAAGTCGCGACCTCTTTGGCGGTAACAATTGGGTCACGCTCGATTACAAGGCAAATGCCCGTGCCCAGACGGAGCCGTGTAGTAGCCGACGCGGCGGCGGTGAGCGATATAAAAGGGTCGTAAGTGTGCCAGTACTCACGAGGCAATTCGCCGCCGCCAGGCCACGGAGTTCCGCGGCTCGCGGGAATGTGGGTGTGTTCCGGAAACCAAATTGACTCGAATCCACGCTGCTCAATCTCGCTCGCCAGTTCGCCCGGACTGATCGCGTACTCTGTCGCAAACATCGCTATGCCGAAATGCATAAGTTCCTCCTCGGAAATCAGTGGTTGTAGGACATGCACCCGGGTTCGACAGTGCCGAGGAAGCCCGGCGGGTACTGCTGGCTGGACCAGAATTCCTTCTTCGCCTGGCAGTTGATTAGTGAAGGCCGGCTTTCTTTGGCGGCGAGTTGGTAACAGTGTTCGAGCGCCGCGCGAAAATCTCCCGGTTGGGTCACGTACTCGCCGTGCGCGCCGAGTCCTTCTGCGACCTTGTCATAACGCACGTTCTCCTGGAACAGGTGGAGGCTCAACGTCACGGGGTTGCGACTGTTGCCCGTCCACGTGCCCCAGGCGTTGTTGTTGTAAACGATCACGACCAAAGGCATGCGGTATTTCGAGGCCGTCTCGAGTTCCATGATCGTGTAGCCGATGCCCGCGTCGCCCGTGACGCAGATCACCGGGGCGCCTTTGTACGGGGCCTGTACGCTGACGCCGTTCTGCACAGCCACCGCGGCGCCGAACGCGTAGCCGACGTCAGGCCCGATCGCGCCGTATTGATATGCGCCGTTCAGAATCTGGCCCGGACGATAGCCGCGCAACCAGCGGCGCACATATCTGGCGATGCCATACCCGCCGGAGACGAATGTCGTCTGCTCTTTGGGCAGTTTGCCGCGGTACATAAAATCGCTCAGCTCTTTGGCGATCACCGCCGGGTGAACGGCGTCGGTGTAGCTCAAGCCCTTCGCATAGTGAGATTCGTTTTCTTCTTCGAACTTCTTCCGCGCCGCCGCGACCTCGGCCAGCCACGCTTCGTGTTTCATCGCAGGCATCGCGTCGGCGAGGGCTTCGAGCGCAGCCTTTTCGCAACTCACCATGCCTACGTCTACCGGCATGTTGCGGCCTATGTCTTCGGCGCAAAGGTCGATGCGGATGTATTTGGCGTCCGGCCCGAAGGCGAATTCGCCGACTTTCGGCATGCAATACTGGCCGACCAGCGCGACGACGTCGGCGCTGGCGAGCGCGTCCGGCGAGGCGTTGGCCGAAAGCGGACTCGCATCAGAAAATTGCCCCTTCATCGCGCCGGATTCTACTACCGGAATCTGGGCCTTCTCGGCCAGTTTCTTCAACGCATCCCATGCGCGGCTGTAAAAGACGCCGTTGCTCGAAACGATGATCGGGCGCTGGGCCTGTTTGAGCAGTTCGACCGCCGCCGCGACGTCCTTCGGCCCCGGATGAGGCCTGGCGGTCGTGCGATATTTGGCCTTGTCGTAGTAGTACTCAACATCGCCCGGTTTCTCGAAGCGCGCGCGCGTGACTTCCGCCGGAAAATCGAGGTGCGCCGGACGCGGGACGCCCGTGCGCAACTGTCGAAACGCATAAGCGCCATACTCGTGAATGCGCTTCGGGGTGATCAACCGCTTGCCGTACTTCTTAAGACCTTCGGTGGTCGGCTGCTGGTAGCCGAGTTGGATGCCCGCCTCCGTGTCCTCATTGGCGATCGTCATGTTGCTGGCTAGCACGAGCACCGGCGAGCGCGCCGCGTTGGCCGCGGCGATGGCGTTGATCATGTCGGTGAAGCCCGGCCCTTCCGTGCCTGACGCGGCCGCGATCTCGCCCGTCACGCGACAGAAGCCGTCGGCGGCGTGGCACATCGCGCCTTCATGGCGGCCGGAATAGGTCGGGATGCCTTCGAGCGCGATGGCGTTGACAATGGAGTAATTGCCGGGGCAGGAGAAGAGCGCGGCAAGTCCCTCCTCCTTGCAGAGTCGCGCGAAGACTTGCGCTCCGGTCATCGGGAAGGCGGCCTTCACCGGAGCCGCCTGGGCGGCCTGGGCGAACTCGCCGGGAATTTTGATCGACATGTCTACAGCCGTGTCAGCGGCGTTCGCCTTGTTTTCCCCGAAAGCGATAGCCGCGGTCGCCCCGGCGCCGGCCGCCGCTTTGGTTATGAACCTTCTTCTGGAGACGTCCGGTCCCGGCTTTTTTGCCCTGTTTTTATTGTCGGTTTTATCCATAGCCTCTCCTGGTTGACCTTCGTTGCCCTTGTTAATGGATGGATGAACAGGCAGCCAGCAAGGCGCCATAAAAGTCGCAAAAAGAAAAAACACAAGGGGGACCTTATCCTGCGTTTTTCATCCTTTTGTGACTTTTGCGGCGCCTTCCAAAAGCTCAATGATGAAATGATGATCGAAATGCTTGCCTACCGGTCGGTAAGTATAGTGAAATTAGCGGCGGCTGGCAATGTCATACCCAATGTTGGAGCGAACATATGCGACGACTTTTTCTAGGCGCCCTTTTGCTGTCATTGATTCAGTTGGTTCCGCAGCCGACCGGCGGATCGCCGCAGGAAGCGTCGAACGCCACAAGCTTCCATCACGTCCATTTAAATTCGATCGATCCGTCGAAGGCGATCGATTTTTACACGCGAACCTTCGACGTGACGAAGAAAGCGCGACTCGCCGGCTTTGACGGAATCCAGAGCGAAAACTTATATCTGCTCTTCAACAAGGCCCCGTCTCCCCCGCCGACCTCCCCCGATAGCGCCATCTGGCATTTCGGCTGGGGCAGCATGGCTATGGAGGCCGATTACCAGAAGCATCTCGCGAATGGCGTGACGTTTCACACGCCTATAACCAGACTTGGATCTGGGCTGCTCTTCGCTTACATGAAAGCGCCGGATGGCGCGCTGGTCGAGATCAACACGTCGAACACCCGCGCATTCATCCATGTTCACCTTTACAGCGACGCGCCGCTCTGCGCCGCCGAGTGGTACGTCAAACATCTTGGCGCGACCAGTCGCTCGCAACGCAGCGGCCCGTGCGAAGTCCCGTTCGCCGCCCCCAGCGAGCCGCTCGGCGTAATTCGTTCGCCGGCGGCGACTGTTAGGTTCGGTGAGATCAGTTTGATAATCTACCCGCGCCAGCGCCCCGGCCCGCTGGTTAGTCCGCGCGGCCACGTCGTCGACCACATCGCGCTCGGCGTCCCTGATTTAAAAGGCGCGCTGGACAGGTTGCGGAAATCGGGCGTGAAGGCGCTGGAAGAATCGCATCCGTTTGGCGACGGTAAAACTCCCGCGGCGATGATCGAAGGGCCGGATGCGATTGCGATTGAATTAATTGAGATGAAATGATGAATGGCTCACGGATTTGATAGATCGATCCGTTAAAATCCGTAGCGATCCGTCAGATCCGTGTACCATCTTACCCCATCAGGAGGCCTGCTTAATTTGAAAACACCAGCATCAAGCGACACGTCAATTCGCAAGGTGGCGATCGCCAGTTTCATCGGCACGACCATCGAGTGGTACGACTTTTTTCTCTACGGGACGGCTAGCGCGCTCGTCTTCGGAAGGCTCTTCTTCCCGAAATACGACGAGATGACCGGCGTGATGGCTTCTTACAGCACATATGCGGTCGGCTTCATCGCGCGCCCAATCGGAGGCATAGTCTGCGGCCACTTCGGCGACCGGATAGGGCGCAAGTCCATGCTGATCTTTACGCTGTCGTTGATGGGCGTGGCGACGGCGTTGATCGGATTGCTTCCTACCTATGACCAGATCGGCGTCTGGGCGCCTGCGCTTCTGGTCGCGCTGCGGATCGCGCAAGGCTTCGCTGTCGGCGGGGAATGGGGCGGCGCCGTGCTGATGGCGGTTGAACATTCCCCGAAAGGCCGTCGCGGCTTTTACGGGAGTTGGCCGCAGGTCGGAGTCCCCGTAGGGCTGCTGCTTTCGACCGGCGCCTTCGCGCTGATCTCGACTCTGCCTGACGAAGCTCTCTTCTCGTGGGGATGGCGCGTCGCGTTTCTATTGAGCGTTCTGCTCGTCGGCGTGGGGCTGTATGTCAGACTGGCGATGACCGAACCTCCGGAGTTCGCTGAAATCAAACGGACCAGCTCCGAATCGAAGGCGCCGATTCTCGACGCGTTGCGCCAGCATCCGAAGAACGTCGTACTGGCGATGGGCGCAAGGATCGCAGAGAACGGGGCGTTTTATCTCTACACGGTCTTCATCCTGACCTACGCCACGCTGCCGCAAATCGGGTTCTCCAGGCAGTCGGTCCTCTACGCCATCGCGCTGGCCGCCGTCGTTGAAATCTTCGCCATTCCGACCTACGGCTGGCTCTCCGACAAATTGGGCCGCAGGCCTATCTATCTGTTCGGGGCGATCTTCACGGGGTTGTTCTCCTTCCCGTTCTTCTGGCTGGTCGAAACATCGATGACGAGTCTGATGACGCTGGCCATCGTGCTCGCGCTCGTGGGCGGGCACTCGGCGATGTACGGCCCGCAGGCCAGCTTCTTCTCCGAACTCTTCGGGACGCGAGTTCGCTACAGCGGCGCTTCCCTAGGCTACCAGCTCGCCTCGGTCATCGCGGGAGGACTTTCGCCTCTCATCGCCACCGATCTGCTCAAGCGCACCGGCGCTTCCTGGCCCATTGCGCTGTTTGTCGTGGGGATGGCGGCCGTGACCACTGTTTCGGTCTTTCTGGCGGCGGAGACAGCTCGCACAGAGATCACCGCTGAGTCGAGTATTGGTAAAGTTGAGTTGAAGAAGTAGATAGCCGGGGAGAAATTACATCAAGGCTATTCAAGGGCGGACGGGATGAAGAACTCAGGGGAGACCTGGAAGAATTTCGCCAGATTTTTGATTTGAGTTTTGCTGGGCTTGCGTTTGCCAAGGGTATGACAATTCTTGCGGAAGAGGTAATCAAGTCAAATGACGAGGAAACTCTCAAGGTACGATTTGCTTCAGACGAACAAGGTATCGTTGATGGAGCACACACCTACGAAATCATAATGCGCGGTCAGTCCGACATTGCGGAGTTGAATGCTGCGGGTGAAGCTGTCTCAATCAATCAGTACGTGAAGATTGAGGTGCTCACAGGTTTGGACAGCAGTTTGGTGACAGAGATTGCGGGCGGATTGAATACGGCAGTTCAGGTTCAGCAGATGAGCCTTGCTGAGCTGGGCAACGAATTCGACTGGATTAAGGAAGAGTTGAAGAAGGCCAACTTTCTTCAGCATGTTGCCTTTAAGGAAAACGAGGTGAAGGTAAATCGATTTGATGCGAGGGATGTAATTAGGCTCCTCTACCTCTTCAACATCACCGAATTTCCAAATGATGGAGCAGCTTACCCGATTCGAGCTTACACATCGAAAGAAGGGGTTCTCAAAGATTACCGCGAAAAGGTTGGAGACACGGAATATGCCGGTAATTATAAGCGCCTCCGTCCAATACTAAATGAGATACTCATTCTCCACGACACCATCAGCGCACGTGGTAGGGAGATGTATAACAAGGGAGGCGGTAAGCGAGGTGGCCGACTGAAATTTGTGGAAACCTTGAAATCAAGGTACTCCCTATATGAGAGCGTGTCAGAATTTTTGTGTACACAAACTTTCTGACACCCCCATCGAATCAGGGAATGATGGGCGCTGCCGTCCCCGCGCGTCTTATTGTGAATCAAGGAGGACTACGTCGAAGGAATCTTTCCCGTTGATTTTGTAGACGTAGAAATCGGAGTCGAGAGTGAAGATTCTCTTTAACCCCGTCACTTCGGCGAGAACTACAAGGGAGGCATCGGCCAAATCCATCGGGGTATCCCGATACTGTTCCATCAACTCACGGACACGTCTCCACTCATCGCCATCAGGGGAATGAAGAACTAATGCGCCTTTTTCCAGATACCGCCACAGGGCTAGCTGTCCCTTCCATCCGCGAAGTTCACCAAGTAAATACATTGCCTCGGTAAAGCACGCCCATGAGGTAAGCATTGGGCCGCTAAGCGAATATGTAGCGGAATGACATTTTCTGTGAGTTTCTTTGTCGGACTTGTCAATGAGTGCGACAAGCGGGCCGGTGTCAACAAGTGTCATGGGAGTATCACGGGAGTTTAAGCCCCTGCTTTCTGAATTTCTCAACGAGCAACTTCCCAAATAGAGTATGGCGCGGCTGGGCGGATGGATCAGGGTCAGGCGCGCTGCTGTCAATGATTCCTACGAGCCCTTCTAAAAGCTCTGCGAGTGGACGTTCCTCTTGCGCGTTCCACTCTCCGTTTGATGGATGAAGTGGAACGAGCGCGGCGATTCTGGCGAGGTAATCGTCGAGCGAGAGGTGCAACGCGTCAGCGATAGCCTGTAGCCTCATCGCCGTTTCCTCTCTGACTTCAATCTGCACTGTCATAAAATCCCCCTCTTTTAATTTAATAAGGATACCTCTCCGCATGTACATTCGGCAACGGCAGGCGCCGGGGCAGACAGCAAACTTTGACTCCGTGTTTCGGGAGATGGCGAGAAAGCGCCCACCTCATCTGCGGTACTGAAACTTGTCGATGCCCAGGCTCCTGATGCGGAGGTCGAGCGTTGAAGCGGGAAGCCCCAAAGCCCGCGCCGCGCCGTTCGGGCCGGAGACGCGCCCGCGCGAGGCGCGAAGCGCGGCCTCGATCGCTTCGCGCTCCTGCGCCCGGAGTCGTTCATCCATGTTTCCCACAAGATTTGAGTGCGGCAGCGCGTCGCGTTCGATGCGGAGGACGCCGTCGCGGGAGAGGATGATCGCCCGCTCGATGACGTTTTCGAGTTCGCGCACGTTGCCGGGCCAGTGATGCGATTCGAGCAGCTTCATTGAACGCCGGTCGATCCGGTTGATGGCGCGGCCGAAGCGCTCGCCGTGCTTGGCGGCGAAGTGCGCGGCCAGCAGCGGAATGTCTTCCGGGCGCTCGCGCAAAGGCGGCAGCCGCAGCGGGAAGACGTTCAACCGGTAATAAAGATCGCTGCGGAACCGTCCGGCGCGCACGTCTTCCATCAGGTCGCGATTGGTGGCGGCGACTATCCGGACGTCAACATGAATCGTATCGTCGCCGCCGAGCCGCTCGAATTCGCGCTCTTGCAGCACGCGCAGCAGCATCACCTGTAATTCCGTCGGCAACTCTCCGATCTCGTCCAGAAAGAGCGTGCCGCCTTGCGCCTGCTCGAAGCGCCCTTTGCGCCGATCGATCGCGCCGGTGAATGCGCCGCGCTCGTGGCCGAAAAGTTCCGAAGCCAGCAGCGTCTCGGGGATGGCCGCGCAGTTGAATTTGACGAGCGGTCCTTTGGCGCGATGAGAACGCTGGTGAATTGCACGCGCGATCAGTTCCTTGCCCGTGCCGGTTTCCCCCGAGATCAACACCGTCGCGTCGGTCGCGGCCACCTGCTCGACCGCTTCCAGCGCGCGACGTAGCGACGGAGAGTCGCCTACCATCTCTTCAAACTTCGTGATGCGGCTAAGCTGATCGCGCAGCGCGACGTTTTCGGCTTCCAGTTGATCGCGCAGCCGGGCGATCTCCTCGTTGGCCAGGGCGTTGGCGACGGCCACGGCGATCGCGCGCGAAACGTCAACCAGAATTGTCATCTGTTCAGCCGTGAATGGGTCCGGCTTTGCGCGGGAAAATACCAGGACTCCGATGCGCCGCCCGCGCGCTTGCAGCGGGATTGCGGTGTAGGCCTGGATACCGGCGGCGGCCAGTTTGAACTCGTGCGGAAACCACGCCTCTTTCGCCATCAGGTCATTGCATATGTAAGGCTGATCAGCTCTTTCGACTTCATCGAGTTCAGACCGTTCGTACGGGATAAGCCTCTTTTCCGGGATCGTTCGGCTCGCGGGGTCCGTCGATTTCATCCGCTCGCGGTCGGCGGCGGCGACGATCCGATGCTCGAACTCATCCACGCTTTCACAATCGCGCATGGGTTCGCCCACGACATGCATCGCCCAGGGCGCGTCCTGTCGCGCTTCGGGCGCAATGATGGCGATGCCGACAAACGGCACGACCGGGACGAGCACATCGGCCACCGCCTCGAGAACTCCCTGAAGCTCACGCTCGGAATTGATCACCTCCCATGCCCGGAGCACGAGCGAATGCCTTCGCAACTCGCCGGCCGGTTCAACGCCGTTCGATGTTTTCGCGTGTTTCATTGTGGAGTTCTTTGTCGCCATAGCTGTAAGTATAGAAAACCGCGTCTTGAATGTTAATTCACAGGAACCTGTGATTATTGAGCGTCGCCGGAGTTCCCCTCATTACTTGAAACCCTTTGTTTGTAATGGTCGTAAGCTATCTGCGTCGCTGGCATCCGCTTTGCTTCGCAAGCGGCGCGCAAATGTGGAATGCCCTGATTGATCTCTTGAGCGCTGTTGCAACATTGCAACAGCGTCTTGCGATTGAAAGAGCAGAATGCTAGTATGCGCGCTTCACAAAACCAGAATTTAGGTAAGGCTCTCAACATTCACTCGTAAGAGGCTGAGGTCAACCGTATGTTTCGTCATTCCTCGCTGATCTTCAGGAATTGTTTTCGCAACCGCCGCCGCAGCATCCTGACCGTCATCAGCATCGCGACTTCGTTGTGCCTGCTGGCGATGCTGTTGACTATCTATCACGCGTTTTTCCACACCGAAGCCACCGCCGACCAGGCGCTGCGACTGATTACCCGTAACCGAGTCTCGCTGGCCAATTCCCTGCCGCTTTACTACCAGCAGCAGATCAAACAGATGCCGGGAGTGAAGGAAGTCATGGTCACCCAGTGGTTCCAAGGCGTTTATAAAGACTCGCGCGACCCGGCCAACTTTTTCGCGCGGTTTGGGGTGGAGGCGGAGAAGTTCGGCACGGTCAATCCGGAATACAAGCTGCCGGAGAATGAGCTGCAGGCGTTCGTCAATGACCGCACGGGCTGCATCGTTGGTCGCAAGACGGCGACAAATCACAACATGAAACTAGGCGACCGCGTGACAATCGTAGGAGACCTCTTCCCGATAACACTCGAATTGACCGTCCGCGGAATCTATGATTGCAAATTAGATAACGAGAGCCTCTTCTTCAACTACAAATATATGAATGAGAGTCTGGCGGCGACGACGGGCTACCGTGACGAAGTGGGCGTATTCTCCATTCGCATGGAGCGCGCCGAAGACGCCAACGCCATTGCGAAAGCCATTGACGACAAGTTCCGGAACTCGACGAAGCAGACCAAGACTGAAACCGAGCAGGCGTTCCAACTGAGTTTTCTGGCCTTCCTCGGAAATGTGAAACTGATACTGCTTTCGATCTGCGCGGCGGTGACCTTCACGATCCTGCTCGTTACAGGGAACACCATGGCGATGGCTGTTCGCGAACGCGTGCGCGAAGTCGGCGTGCTGAAGACTCTAGGGTTCACCAACGGAATCGTGCTGTGGCTCATGGTCAGCGAAGCGATAGCGATCGGACTGATCGGCGGCGTCATCGGGCTGGCGGGGGCCAGAGGATTGATCTTGTTACTCAGTCGGCTGCCGGCCGGCGTAACTTTCATTGATTTCAGTGTGGTCACCGTTCAGCCTGCGGTCATTATCATCAGTCTGCTCGTGGCCGGGATGATCGGCCTCGTCAGTTCAATCATCCCGGCCCTGGGAGCGTCAAGGCGGTCAATAGTCGAGGCTTTGAAATTTACTGACTAAATCAGCGCCGCTAGGGGTACTGATTCAGTCGGAGCGAGTATGAAGATCCCGATTTCCTACAACATCCGCAATCTCATCAGGCGCCGCACAACGACCATTATGACGTCGCTCGGCATCGCGCTGACCGTCGCCGTGATGCTCAGCGTCTCGGCTATGGTCGAAGGGCTGCGAACGTCACTTAGCGCCACGGGGCATCCGCTGCACATCCTGGTGACGCGCAAAGGGTCGACCTCCGAACTGGGCTCCCAGATGACTCAGGAGCAGTTCCAAACCATCAAAGTCAAACAGGGGATCGCAAGTTCGCCGGACGGCGGACCGATGGCGTCGCTCGAACTGGTCACGGTCGTCATTCTCGACAGCCCTGAGAACCCGTCCGGCATCAACATCAGCCTGCGCGGGCTGACCACGACCGGTTTCGCGATGCGCGAATACGTGCGAATCACCGAGGGGCGGATGTTCCAACCCGGACGGCGTGAAGTCGTCGTAGGAAAGGGGCTGGCTAAGCGTTATCCGAAGGCCCGCATCGGCTCAAAGCTCGATTTCGGTCGAGGCGAATGGGACGTCGTCGGCGTGATGGACGGAGGCAGGTCGGCGGCTGACAGCGAGATTTTTTGCGACCTGGCGCAACTCGCCTCCGACCAGGACCGCGCGGCGGCCTTGAGTTCGGCTCTGATTCGCGCGGCTGACCGGGCTTCGATGGAGGCTCTGATGAACAATCTGAAGGATGACCGCCGTCTGAACGTAGATGCGGTCCCCGAAAAATCTTACTACGAGGCGCAAACCTCCTCCGCGGCGCCGATTCAATATCTGGGCTTTTTCGTCGCAATCATTATGGCCGTCGGTTCCAGTTTCGCCGCGATGAACACGATGTACGCGGCCATCGCGCGCCGTTCGGCCGAGATCGGCACGCTCCGCGTGCTGGGTTTCTCAAAGGGCGGAATCCTGATCAGCTTTCTGATCGAATCGCTCTTGCTCAGTTTGCTGGGCGGCGTCGTCGGATGTCTGCTGGTTTTACCGCTCAACAACTTAACGACAGGTATCGGCAGCTTCGTGACTTTCAGCGAGTTCACATTCGATTTCCGCATCACGCCGGGAATAATGCTCACGGGCGTCGTGTTCGCGCTCGTCATGGGCGCGCTGGGCGGATTGTTCCCGGCCACGTCGGCGGCGAGAAAAGAGATTCTGACCGCGCTCAGGGAGAATTGACGCAATATGCCAATCAGCAATCAACAAGGCGCGCCAAGCACAATGGACGCGGAGATCAAAAATCTGCGCATCGATCGTTCCGCGAAACAGAAAAACAGATCGGGGCGCGGGTTCTGGCGGTGGATTCTGTTCAGCCTCGGCGTGTCTCTTTTGGTAGGAGCCGCATTGTTCGTTTACGCCATGCTCAACACGGCGGTCGAAGTCGAAACCGTCCGCGTGCGCGCCTCTTCGACCGCATCTTCGGGCGTAGGCGCAGGCGCGACGATTCTTAACGCCACCGGCTACATAATCGCGGCGCACAAGATCGAACTGGCGGCCAGAGTTTCGGGCCGCGTCGCCTGGATCGGAGTCGAGAAGGGCGACAAGGTAAAACAGGGACAGTTGTTGGTCAGGTTGGAGGACGATGAGTTTCGCGCGCGGGTGACCGAAGCCCAGGGCCAATTGAATTCTCTCAAAGCCCAGTTGACCGCGCTCGAAAACGGCTCGCGTCCCGAAGAGACTGCGCGCAGCCAGGCAGACCTGGAACAGGTTCGCGCCGACCTGGAGAACGCCCGCGTGACGCTCAACCGTACGCGCTCGCTGGTCGAACAGGGCATCATGTCGAGGCAGACGCTCGACGACGCGCAGGCCCGCTACGACGCGCAAGTAGCCAGGTTCGCGTCATTTGAGAAGACCTATGCGCTGGTTCGCAAAGGCCCGCGCCAGGAAGAGATCGATGCCATGCGCGCGCAGGTCAAACAGGCCGAAGGCTCGCTCGCCTTCGCGCAAACGCAGTTAGACAACACCGTCATCACCGCGCCGGTCTCGGGCGCGATTCTGGAGCGAAACGTCGAACGCGGCGAATTCGTCACGACGGGTTTTGTCAGCGACCGCGGCGCGAAAGGTTACGTCGTCTCGCTGGCCGATCTCAACGACCTTCAGGTCGAGTTGGACATCAGTCAGAACGATTTTGCAAAACTCGGGCCGCGCCAACCGGCTATAGTCACGACCGACGCCTATCCC
>DATEMG010000611.1:0-9976 GCA_035275805.1 Blastocatellia bacterium | reverse complement strand
TCCGGCGCGGACGTAGCTGATTGGTGAAAGCTGGCGCGCAAGTTCCTCCCGATTGCTCATACTGCCGAACCATTCCATCGCGTAATGCTTCGCGTTCGGCCCGTCAATCAGCTCGGCCACGTCGGTGATCCCGTACCAGTTTATTATTGCGGCGACGTTTGTCTTCGGCTCCGTCCCTTCTCTCCATCGCGTACTGCTGTCGGTCGGACATTGGCGGTCAAAAGTGGATTGCGCCGGCAGCATCCCGGTAATCAATGAAAGGTGCCCGCCCGCCGAAGTCCCGGTAAGCACGATCTTTGAGGTGTCCAGGGCGTACTCCTTCGCGTGATAAGTCACCCACCTGAGCGCGCAGCGGCAGTCTTCCACCGCCGCCGGGGCCGGAGTATTGCGCGCCAGGCGATACTCGACATTGATGACCGCCCAACCGAGCGACAGATACGGGAGGAGTTGGAAAACATTGCGCTCTTTCTGCCCGTCAACCCAACCCCCTCCGTGAAACAACATAAGCGTCGGATTCGGCGCGCTTCGGTTCTTGGGCAGGTACAGATCCAGCTTCAACTCGGTGTTATTCGCTATCGAGTAAGTGATGTTCGGCAATATGTCGTAATCAGCCGACGCGTAATCCGGCCACTTGTCGGGGCCTGGAGCTTGCGACTGTACGGAACCTGCAACCTGCGCGGGTCTGTTCTGGCCTTCCAGAAAAGGCTTCTGAATGAAGTCCGGCGGCATCGGCGGAGCAAGCTTCTTCCCTTTGCTGAACGCCCAGTGAGACAGCCAGTCGGAAGTGGCTATGTATTTATCCGGCGCCTGATAAACAGGGTCTTTCAGCGCCTGCTCCAATGTGACGAACCGATAGCCCCTGTTCTTGAGCATCGTCGCCAATCCTTCGAGGTTATCGGCGGTGAGTTCATTGGCGTGTAATAGGAGAATATGTTTGATCGGACGCCCGAACATGTCGTTTGCCGCCTGCTCGCAGAACTCGAATTTACGTTCGGCGAATTTCAAGTACTCCTCGGAGACCCGCTTCGTCATTTCGCCGTCGCCCTGCGTCCGCGCACTGGCGTAAGCGGAAAGGATCATCCAGTCCATGACGTCCACGGTCACGGGCGCGATCTTGTAGCCTCTTTCCGCGATGAAGCTCTCGAATGATTGTTCGATTTCCCTGGTCGGCCCCATCTGAAGAAAAGGGTGACGAAAGTACCTGATCCTTTGCCCCTTTTGCTTGAGCAGCCATCTTGTGACCACTTCGCCGCGCAGAAAATCGTCCTGATATTCGTTGAGCGGAGCGTCCTTGAATCCCAAATGAGAGAAGGTGTGATTCCCCAATTCGACGCCGCCGTCCGACCAGGCTTTCAAGATCGCGATCTGAGTGTCGGTCTCTCCGGAGACGTGGAGTAGCGATTCATTGACGAACCCCACGGCCGGAATCTGGTGTTTATTGATCGCCGCCACAATCTTGTCGGTCATCGCGCGCAATCTGCCGGCCCCGAGCCGCGGGCCGTTGAGCGGCAGATCATCAATCGTCACGGCGACCTCTTTTGACTGCGCGACGGTTTGCGCCTGAAGGCCGATCGAAGAAGCCAGCCCCGACCCGACAATCAAAACCGCCAGACACAACGACTTTCGTCTCATTTCGATTCCTCCGCTAACTTTGTGGCGCGAGTTGTTTACTCGCGCTGCTTGAGCCAAGGACGGCGCGAGTAAACAACTCGCGCCACACTAGGCGAATTGGGCTCAGCCCAGTTTGCGCGCCCGCTGTTGGGCTTTGAGCGCCAGCTCGGTGGCCAGAAAGCAGTGCGCTTGCGTCATTGCGGTCTCAGTGCGGTTGAGAATATCGTTGATGAGCTGCTCGCCGTAAGGCAGCGGCTCCTTGCTGCAATCGAAATAACGAGTCTCTTTATTATTGACGAGAAAGAGATGATTCCCGCCGGGGCGTTCGCTTCCGAGGTTGGTGTTCTTGCGAATTTCGATGAACCCTTCGGTCCCCAGAATCGTCAGCCGCCCGTCGCCCCAGGTGTTCAACCCGTCAGGCGTGAACCAATCCACGCGTATGTAGCCCGTGCCGCCGTCGCCGCGCAGCATCGCGTCGCCGAAATCCTCGAATTCAGGATGCTGCGGATGATTCACGTTGCGGACTTGCGCCGCGACCACTTCGGCCTGCGTAGAATTGGTGAAAAAGAGAAATTGATCGAACTGGTGCGACGCGATGTCGCAAATGACGCCGCCGAAATATTTCCTGTCCCAGAACCAGGCCGGTCGCGTCTGCGGATTGATGCGATGCGGACCGAGGCCGATGGTCTGGACGACTTTGCCGATGGCGCCTGCCTTGACCAGTTCGCCCGCCTTGACCGTGGCCGGATTCTCAAAGCGCTCGCTGTACATAATCGAATAGATGCGCTTCGTCTCCCGCTGTACGCGTCGCGCTTCGGCCAGTTGCGCAAGCGAGGTAACGCCCGGTTTGTCGACCATGAAGTCCTTGCCATGTCGCATTACGCGAACGCCGAGTGGCGCGCGTTCATTCGGGATCGAGGCGCTGACGACAAGGTGAATTGACTTGTCCTCGAGAATCTCAGCCTCGCTCCGCGCCTGTTTGGCCTGCGGGAAATCTTTGCTGTATTTCGCGGCCAGCTCCGGCTCTTTGGCGTAGAACGAGACCAATTCCGCGCCGGCCCGCAGCATAGCGCGCGTCTGTCCGTTGATGTGCCCGTGGTTCATTCCGATGGCCGCAAAGCGAATGCGCCCGCCTTCGGCCCGCGCCCGCCTGGGCAGTAAAGAACTCGCAGTGATCCCGGCCGCCGAAGCGGCGGTGGTTTTGAGAAAATCGCGCCTGTCTTTTTTTGCTTGTGACATAGTCTTAGCTCCGTCAGTTGAACGTCGCAATCGCATTTGTGGTAATGAGATGGATACTTCGCCGCGCTTGCGGCCGTTGAATTTTGCCGTGAGTTTATGATCTTTGAGAAATAAATCCAAATAGTAATCGCTCGGCTCCCCTGCCGCGGCGGAGAACGCCAAGCAGTTACTTCAAAATATGATTCTCAAAGATCGTCAACCCACAGCGAGCGCGAATTTCTCTTTCACTTTTCGTTAGCGATAGCGATAAAGCTTGACCCGCTGAATATCGAATTTACCCGGCGTCAGCCGCAGATGCCGCCCTTGATGGGTTTGATCTCCGTTCAGCCAGCGTCCGGGCCGCCACTGACCCTCCACATATTTCCCTTCCTGAGCTGAAAGGATGCCGACGAGCGGCGGGCCTGGCGCGTTGGCCTCGAAGGTGACGACCAAACCTGTCCCGGCAATGATGAACTCGTCAGGCCCTACGGCGATCGCCAGCCCCCCGGAAACCGCATCAGAAATTTGAGCGCCCTGTGTCGCGGGCGAAGACGGGCGTTCGTAAGTTACATTCAGCGTATAGCCGCCCAAGCGCGCTTGCTGCGGCGCTCGTTGCTCGGGGCCTTCCGGCAGAAAACCAGCCATTTCATTCTTCCCTTGACGATCGAGAATCAACGGCGCGAGTTGGGCCAAAATATCGTAACTGCCGGCGAGCAAGCTGCGCGTCGGATCCGCGGCCGACTCAATACTGAATGGGCTGAAACCGATCGCATCGTGCTGCCCGACGGCGTAAAACGCATTAACCGCGCTCAGCGGTCCCAGAATGGCTTCGGGAATGAAGAGCGGATTGCCGGACCGATGATACTTCCGACACCACTCCGCGAAATTCGGGAAGTAGATGTCAGGCGATAAAAAATCTATCTGCGGAGCGCCCGCGCGCCAGACGTCCATCAGATGTGGCAGCGGCCCGCCGCTCGAATATTGACCGGGTTGGTGGCCCGGGCGGATGAGCGCGGCGTTGACAAACATCGGCAGCGCATATTCGGCCTTGCCTAGTTCGGCCACGCGATTGGAGTAACGCGCAAAATGCCATGCCATGAAAATTTCGTCCGTGCTCACACCCGGCCCGAAAACCTCTTCCCACGTTCCGCGAGTTTTGAAGTTCGTCGCCGCCCAGACGGCGCGAAGTTCCGGCGCCAGCGTGTCCCGGCGCCGCTCCAGATAACCCGTCAATTCCTGCGGGACCGATTGGTTGAAAAGCTTATTGGCGACGGCGCTGCGATCGCGTGAGTCGGGGATCATGCCGATCTCATTTTCGACCTGTACCATAATGACGGTGTGGTCGCGGCCGTCCACTTCGCGCAGATGGCGCATGAAGGCAGCGAACGCGCGCGCGTCGGCGTCGAGGTTTTCCTGGCTAAACGGCGAAAGGATTTCAATGCCGCTACCCGCTCTGTCCTCGGCGCGGGGGAAACGCTGCTGATTGGTCTTCACCCAGGCCGGGGCGTAGCAGGACATGCTGTTTTTCCAGGAGGCGAACCACAGTGGCATGAGACGCAGTCCGTGTTTCCGCGCTTCCTGGATCAGGCCGTCTACGAGCGTGAAATCGAATTTGCCTTCCGCCGGTTCGATCAAATCCCAATAGACCGGGACCAGGACTGTGTTGAGATTGAGCGCGACGAGTTTCGGCCAGACGGGCCGCATGTATTCGAGACTCGAAGAAGATGAATTGCCCAGCTCGCCGCCGAGAACGAGAAAAGGTTTGCCCTCCACGATCAGTTGCGTCGCCGCGCCTTGCTTGCGGAGGTGTGGGAGCGAAGACGGCTGCGCGACGCAGATGGGACCCACGAAAACGCATACAGCGGCGAAGATTATTATCCAATGCTGGCGCAATAGTCTGCTCGTCATGAACTTCGTTTGAGTAGAGTGGGGAGTGGGGAGTGGGTGTGCTTCCCTACTCCCCACTCCCCACTCCCCACTCACCCGGTTATCTCGATCCAACCGGCGGCTGTGAAAGCGACGGCCCTTTGATGTAACGGCTGGCGAACGTCAGAAACGTCGGCCAGTTGGGGCCGGTGGTGTGACCACCGCTATGCTGACGCCAGGCCAGGGCGCCGTCTATGAGCGCTGTCTCCACGGGCGGAAATTCAGTCGTTCCCAGGTCCTTCCTGCCTAACAACTTGTAGACCGGCCCGGCGGCGACGGCGGCCATGAAGCTCCCCCTTTGATCCACCCACTTGCCCTCCGCCCCGGGCCCTTCCGCCGCGCCGTAACTGATAAAGACGGGGCGCGGCGCGCACAACGCAATCAGTTCGTGGGCGTCCACCGGCAGATCGTTCGCCGTCAACGGCCCTCCGTATTTGATAAAATTGCCGGCCATCCAATGGTAGCCGCCGGCGCCGGCTAGGTTTTCCACCAGTTCGCCGAAATTGCGGCGGTGGAGTTTCGCGCCGCCCTCGCCGGAAGAACCGATAAAGCCGATGGAAAAGCGCTGGTCATAGGCCATCGCGACCAGCGCGGCCTTGCCATAACGCGAAAGCCCCGTGATGCCGACCTGTTTGGAGTCCACCGCCTTGTCGGTCTCGAAATAATCGAGCGCGCGGCTCGCGCCCCACGCCCAGGCCCGCAGCGCGCCCCAATCGTCGGGCTTGCGCGGTTGGCCTTTGTTGCACAGGCCAATGACGCCTTGCGTCAGACCTGCGCCGTTGTCGGCCTGAATGCTGGACGGAACGATGACAGCGTAGCCCCAGCCCTTCATCAGAAGTTGTTGCTGCCAATTGGGCGCGCCGCCGCCAGGGGCCGCCGGCCTGTTGGCGACAGGCGGGGCGCCAGGACGCGGGCCGCCGAACCCGAATTCCATCATCACAGGGACCCCCGCCTTCGCGTCAGCCGGCGTAACCAGCGTCAATTGAATATTGACGGTAATCTGTGGGTAAGTTGAATTATCAACGTGGCCGATGAGCTGTTTCGTGATGACAGGGATGTCGAATTTTGTTTCCTTCGTCGTGGTGGATTCCCAGGTCACCTTGGGCGCGTTCCTAGGCGCGCGGCCATAAACCTCGCGGTCGAAATCTTCGAAGATCTCCGGGCAGCGTTGTTGGCGCCATATCCTGGCGGAAGTGACCTTCTTGCCGTTCTTCAAAACCAGCGGGTCTGGCAGCTTGGAATAAGGATTCGCTTTGGACTCATCGTAATTGACGGCGTTGGGCGCTTGCGGATTATTGGGATTGGCGCCCGGTCGCAGTGAGGTGATCTTCAGCGCTTCCAGCATGCGCTTGTGATCCTGCCTGGTGGATTCTTGTTGCGCCTGTTGTTCAGGCGTCAACTGCCTTTGCGGCTGTTGGGCGGACAGCGCGGCGCCAACCAACCCCAAGAGCGCCGAGGCGGCGACGATCAATGCGAGTAGTCGCTTCATAATTTAACCTGGTTGGGCGGACTAATGGTTTTTGAGAATTAAATAGCCCCATAGTAGTGGGCGTTTCTCCTTAGCGGCCTTTGCGCCTTTGCGCCTTTGCGCGAACCGCTGGCCGAATAAGGAAGCCCGTTTCTCGCAAAGGCGCAAAGGCGCAAAGACGCGGCGGCGGAGGCCCGTACCGCCGCGTCTTCCGTGACTCAGAAGGACACGCGCGCTCCGAGACGGAAAATGCGCGAGCCTTGACCGACTGTTGACGTGATAAAGCCGAACGATCCCGCGGTGGAGACGTCGGCTCCAGGATTGCCGAAGTTGGGATGGTTCAACGCATTCAGCGCGTCGGCGCGGAACTGAAAATTAATCCCCTCAGTGATTTTGAACGTGCGGAACAGGCTCAAATCCATGTTGAAGAACCCAGGGCCGCGGAGAGAGTTTCTGCCCACAGTGCCGAAACGCTGCGGCTGGCCGGCGGGAATATTGACCGCCGCGAACGCGGTGCGGTCGAAGTATTGATATCTCGTCGGATCACCTCCCGCGGGAAGGCCGCCTTTCAGGTTGTCATCGAAGATCTGCACATTGGACTTGATCTGGTCGGGTATCTGTTGGCTGCCGGGCGCGTTCAGATTTCCGGCGTTGCCCTGAATAATATTAATTGGCGCGCCGCTCACAACGGCCATAACGCCGCTCACCTGGAATCCTCCCAGAACCAGGCTGAGGATGCCTTCGTCGGCAAATTGCTTCCCACGGCCGAACGGCAGTTCCCAGAGTCCGTACAACTGGAGGTTGTGGGTGCGGTCATATCCCGCGAGTCCTCTGTTGCGGGACGCTGCGGGGTAAAACTGAATTCTCGGACCGCCGTCGTTATCCATGAAGTTGATTGCCTTCGAGAACGTGTACGCCCCGCCGAAGATCGAGCTGGAGAGGCGGCGTTTGAACGACATCTGCAACGCGTCATAAGTAGCGGTCATGTACGGGCTGAACAAATTGATGTCGGCCGTCAACCCGAGGCGGGCCAGCGCGCGCCCGGCATTGCCTGTGCCAGGAGCGGCGGCGTTGATGTTGATGAATCCCATCTGGCCGAGCGCTCGCGTGCCGACATATCCGATCTGTCCGGTGAATCTCAAGGGCAGCTCACGCTCCACCGTCAGATTCCAGGACTGGATGTATTTGCGCTCCTGATTGTCAGGGTAGGTCAGGGTACCGGTATTCGCCGGCAACTTGATGATACCCTGAGTGAGGTCGGGCGGCGCGCTAGTGTTGATCAGCCCTTGCCTCAAATTGGTTACGGGGATGAACGGATTGTTGCTGATTAGAGGCATCGCCCATGCGTTGTTGATCGGGAAGGCGTTACGGAACTCGGCGAAGGATCTGGGATCTGCGGATTGACCATAGCCGGCGCGAATCACCGTCTTCTCTTTGAAGCGATAGGCGATACCGAAGCGCGGCAGGAACTGTCCCGGACCTGAACTGGCCCCGGTGTCCCTAGGCACGCCGCCGAGACCGCCGGTCAGGACGTTGCCGGTCACAGGGTCGAATCGGTTGATGCCCGTGTTGTCTCTATCCGGGAACGGGTATCGTTCCCAACGCAGCCCGTAGTTGAGCGTAAGGCTACGCGTCACCTGCCACTGATCGCGAGCATAGAGGGCATACGACTGCATATAGACGGAATTCGGGTTACGTAGTTGCTCCACCTTGCCGGCGTTGACCGGCAATCCAAGCAGAAAGTCGGCCCAACTATTGAACCTGACATCCGTTGGCGCAGGCCCATCTTGCAACCTCGTCGAGTTGCCGTTGAATTGGAAAGTGCCGCGCACAGTCTGGAAGGTTCCACCCTGCGGCTGGAAGTGATTGATCTGCTGGTTCTGATAGTCAGCTCCGAAGCGAAATCCGTGCGCTCCTTTTATCCATGTGAAGTTACCTGCCAGCGCATACTGATTATCACGGAAGAGGAACGGATTGCCGGTATTCGCGTTGCCAAAGTTGGCAAATCCGCTGATCTGAAAGGAAGGAACTCCACCCTGCAGCCGATCCGGGCCGTTAGTCCCTGGTATTTTCAGAACGTCCAATCCGAAATTTGAATTAATATCGACGTTCTCTGCGCCAAGCCTCTGGCGAGTATACCCGGCGTTCACATCCATAATCAGGTTCGGCGTCAAGGTATAGGTCACCCCAGTGCCGATTACCTGGACGCGTCCCGGGGCATTTCCATTTTGGCCGCCGTTGAGAGCGTCGCCCCCAGCGTCCCCGAGTATCTGCGGCTCGAAGATGTCGGTGGGCGAGATGCTGTAGCGCCCGAATACCGTCAGCTTGCCACCCGTGTTGTAGTTGACTTTGTTGTCAATGTTGATTCGATTGAACTCGGCCACGCCAGTGGGAGTGAAGTTATTGACAAAGCCAGTCCCCGTGGGATTAGGCAGGCGCTTGATGAGTTCCAAAGCCGCAAGGTCAATCCGGCCCGCCGGAATCGTGTTATTCAGGAATGGCGTTCGCAGCCTGGGATCGGGATTGGACGCCGGATCATAGATTGTGGCGCCCCCTTGAGCGACGGTTGGAAAAACGACATCCCCCTGAGCGTTGGGCCGGAGACTCTGAGGCGCAATTGAGAATTGTTGGACTCGGGCGAACTGTCGCTGCGTGGTGCGTTCCAGATCAGAGAAGAAGAAGAGCTTGTTCTTAATGATCGGACCGCCTACCGCATACCCCCACTGGACGAGGATGCTCTTGGGGACTTGCGGCGTGGTCTGGAAGAAGTTTCGCGCCTGGGTCGCGCTGTTGGTGTCATAGACCCAGCCGGCGCCGTGATATTCGTTCGTTCCCGATTTGGTGATGACGTTGACCGCGGCGCCCCCTGCGAGTCCCTGTTCGGCATCGAAGGAGTTGGTGACGATGTTTACCTCTTGAATGCTCTCCGCCGTCGGAACGTAGGCCGTATTGGTCGGCAGCCAGGGGTAAATGACGCTGGAGCCGTCAATCCTTGTATTGTTCAGCGTACGCCCCACTCCGTTGATGTTGTATGAAATGGAGCGTTGCGGACTGCCAGCCGCAGAGTTCTGCTCACCTGCGCTCACCGCGCCTGGAATCAGCGCCATCAGGCTTTGATAATTACGACCGACGCTTCCAGTAAGCGGCAAGTCGTTGATCTGCCGCGCCGGTTGGACGAAATTGACGTCGGCCCGCTCGGTCTGTAGCGCGTCGCCTGTCGCGGCGACCTGAACGACGGCGGTCACATCGCCTACTTCCAACCGACCGTCGAGTCGCCGGATCGTGTTCGATTCTATCCTGACATTCTCCCGAACCAGGGCTTTGAAATTTGCGGACGTAACGGTCACCTTGTAGAGGCCCGCCTGAAGGTTGCTGAAGAGGTAAGAGCCCCTTTCGTCGGTGACGGCGCTGTTTGAAACGCCCGTGCCTATATTTAGCGCCTCGACCTTGGCCCCGGAGACGACCGCGCCCGTCGGGTCTGTCACATTGCCCGTAAGCGAACCGTAGAGAACCTGAGCGTCGACGCCGCGCGGGGTCGCAAGCGCAAGGAGCAGTAGCAGGGCCAGTGGAATGAGATGTCGTTTCTTCATAGATTGATCCTCACTTGAACCGTATTAAGGCCTCAGCGGTCGCGCGGTCGCGCGACCCAGAGACTGGGAAGCCGAGCGCGCCTCGAAGTGGGACGGACTTAAGTCGTGGGGAAACTTCAGTCCGTCCAGCCATGGAACAGACTTAAAGTCTGCCCCACTCTCC
>DATEMG010000610.1:0-4197 GCA_035275805.1 Blastocatellia bacterium | reverse complement strand
GGCGTTAAAACGCCGGCCTAAGTTCAACCGTCGCTCCGCGACGAAGAAGCGCCTCCCTGGGAAAGCAAAAGATCAGGCTACCGTCACATTCCGTACTCTGATATGGTAACCGCTCCAGGCTGAGAAATTACATGTCAGTAGCCGCCACACATCGCGCGATCAATGCCGTCTGGAGGATCGAATCCGCCAAAATCATTGCTGGTCTAGCCCGCATCGTGCGGGATGTCGGTCTGGCCGAGGACTTGGCGCAGGACGCGCTGGTCGCCGCGCTTGAGCAGTGGCCCGAGCAGGGTGTCCCGGAAAATCCGGCCGCCTGGTTGATGGCCGCCGCGAAGCATCGAGCCATCGACCGGCTGCGGCGAAGCAAACTGCAGGAGCGCAAACACGAGGAGATCAGCCGCGAACTCGAATCACACAGCGCATCAGTCGCGGCGGACCTCGTCGCCGCTCTCGACGACGACATCGGCGACGACCTGTTGCGCCTCATATTCACGGCCTGCCATCCGGCGCTTTCCGCCGAAGCCCGCGCCGCGCTCACGCTGCGTTTGTTGGGAGGGCTGACGACCGGTGAGATTGCGCGGGCGTTCCTCGTCCCGGAACCGACCATCGCGCAGCGAATCGTCAGGGCCAAACGAACCCTGGCCGAAACTCAAATTCCCTTCGAAGTCCCCCGAGCCGCCGAATTCAACTCCCGCCTGTCCTCGGTTCTCGAAGTCATATACCTAATCTTCAACGAAGGTTATTCGGCGACCGCCGGCGAGAGCTGGATGCGGCTTGAGTTGTGCGATGAGGCGCTGCGTCTAGGGCGCATCCTCGCCGGGCTCGTTCCGAAGGAGCCGGAGGTTCATGGCCTGGTCGCGCTGATGGAGATTCAGGCATCGCGGACGCGCGCGCGGATGGGCCCGTCGGGAGAGATCGTACCGCTTTTCGAGCAGAACCGGGCGCGCTGGGATCAACTCCTGATCCGTCGCGGTCTCGCGGCATTGGAGCGCGCCGAGACGCTCGGAGGCTTGCTGGGACCTTATACGCTCCAATCCGCAATCGCGGCCTGTCACGCGCGAGCGAACGCGCCGGAGGAGACGAACTGGGAGCGCATCGTCGCGCTCTACGACGCGCTCGCTCAACTCTCGCCGTCGCCTGTCGTGGAACTGAATCGCGCCGTCGCAATCGGAATGGCGTTCGGCCCGGAGGCGGGTCTAGAACTTGTCGATGACCTGATCTCGGAAGCTTCGCTTAAATCTTACTACCTTTTGCCTAGCGTGCGCGGCGACCTTCTCGCCAAACTAGGTCGCAATGACGAAGCGCGCGCGGAGTTCGAGCGCGCCGCGTCGCTCACTCACAATGCGCGCGAGCGCGAACTGCTGCTCAAGCGCGCCGCGGCATGCGCCCGGAGATGACGCCGAAGGGGAGTGGATTGATGAATATTTCGGCTCGCCATCCGGGAAGGCTTTAGAGCGCCGGACGAGCCGGTGAGAATCTGGACGGTCGGCTGTTCGACGGGTGAGGAAGCCTACTCCATCGCCATGATTTTCTCGGAATTCGTGAGCGAACGCGCCGAGCACATTCCCGTCCAGATTTTCGCCACCGACCTCAACGAGAAAAGCATCGAGACGGCGCGCGCCGGCTTGTACTCGAAGAACATCGCGGATGACATCTCGCCGGAGCGATTGCGTCGTTTCTTCACAGAGGCGGATGGAGGCTACCGCATCTCCAAGCCCCTCCGCGACATGTGCATCTTCGCGCGACAAAACGTCATCGCCGACCCGCCTTTCTCGCGGATGGACTTGATCAGTTGTCGCAATTTGCTGATCTACATTGAGCCGGTCTTACAGAAACAGGTCCTGCCGCTGCTGCATTACGCCCTCAAATCGGCGGGCGTTCTCTGGCTGGGCCATTCGGAGACGACCGGGGCGGCCTATGACCTGTTCGAGCCTCAGGACAAGAGGCATCGTTTCTATGCCAGGAAAATGGCGACGGGACTGCCATACCTCCGCTATCCGACCGGCGCTCAGGCGCGAGAACAAATGCCAGAAAAGGATACAGTCCAGCCACCGGTGATGGCGCGTAGGAGCATGGCGGTCACGAGCGGCGAGGCGGAGTCGCATCGCGAAGCCGACCGGATCATACTCGCGCGCTATGCCCCGGCGAGCGCGCTCATCAACGAGGAGATGATCGTCCTGCAATTGCGAGGCGACACCTCTCCCTATCTCGAGGAATCGCCCAACAAGACGACACACAATCTGCTGAAGTTGGCGCGCGAAGGGCTGCTGATAGCGATGCGCGAGGCTGTCGACAAGGCGCGCCAGGATGAGAACCCCGTCAGGAAAGAAAATTTGCGCGTCAAATTCGATAGCGTGACCGGCGACGTGAACCTCGAAGTGATCCCGCTCAGGCGTTCCGCCTCGCATGAGCGCCACTTTCTGATTCTGTTCGAGACCGCCGGGACCGCAGATCGAGGCGGCGGGCAAGACGCGGAGGACAGGAGGCGGAAATCGGAGGAGCGGCGGATCAAGCAATTGAACCAGGAGTTGGCCGCCGCGCGCGACTACCTGCAATCGGTGATCGAAGAGTACGAAGCGACCAACGAGGAACTCCAGTCCGCCAACGAGGAAGCACAGTCCTCGAACGAGGAGTTGCAAAGCATCAATGAAGAATTGGAGACCTCGAAAGAAGAGCTGGAATCGGCCAATGAAGAGTTGATTACGGTCAACGAGGAGTTGAACAACCGGAACGCGGAGTTGGGACGGATCAACAACGACCACGTCAACCTGATCGGCAGTGTCCAGATGCCGATCCTGATGCTAGACGCCCAACTCCGCATTCGCCGCTTCACGCCGGCTGCGGAAAACCTGCTGAACCTGATCCCAACCGACGTGGGGCGCCCCATCGGCGACCTCAAGTTCAATCTCGACTATCCCAACCTGGAGCGTCTGATCACGGAGGTGATTGACACTGTCAGCGTCAGAGAGGTCGAGACCCGGGACAGCGAAGGGCGATGGCGCTCGCTGCGCGTCCGCCCCTACAAGACACTCGAAAACAAGATCGACGGCGCGGTGGTCGCGCTGGTGGACATTGACGCGCTCAAGAGGACCGAGCGTGAGATCGAGGCGGCGCGCGATTACTCCGAGGCCATCCTGCGCACCACGCGCGATCCGCTCCTCGTGCTGCGCGGCAACCTGACAGTGGACTCGGCCAACGATGCCTTCTACAAAACTTTCAATGTCAAGCCCGCCGAGACCGAGGGCCAGCTGGTTTACGAGCTGGGCAATAACCAGTGGGACATCCCCCGATTGCGCCAACTGCTGGAAGAGATCATCCCGCGCGACAATTTCTTCAATGACTTCGAGGTCACGCATGAGTTTCCGGACCTCGGCGAACGCGCCATGCTGCTCAACGCCCGCCGGCTGGACAGTTGCGAAGGCGGCCCGGAGCGCATCCTGCTCGGCATTGAAGACGTGACCGAGCGCAGAGAGGCGGAGATGGCCCTGGCCCGGGCCGCTATCGTCAAGTCGTCGGACGACGCCATCATCGCCACAGATCTCGACGGCGTCATCACGGGATGGAATCCAGCGGCGGAACGGTTCTACGGTTACACCGCCCAGGAGGCCACAGGGCAGCCCGTTTCGATTCTGATTCCTCCGGAACTCTTCAAGGCGGAGAAAGGTATCCTGGAGAGCCTGCGGCGTGGTGAACACGTCAAGCACTTCGAGTCCGTGCGCATTCGCAAGGACGGACCGATGCGCTTCGGATACTGGATGAATGGCGCCCCGATGTGCTGGTGTCTGACATCGGAATGCCGATCGAGGACGGCTACGGACTGATGAGAAAGATACGGGCGCGTGAGCCGGAGCGCGGCGGACTCATCCCGGCATTGGCGCTGACGGCTTACGCCCGCTCCGAGGACGCGCGGCGGGCGCTTGAGGCGGGCTACCAGGCGCACGTCGCTAAACCAATCGAGCCGGCCGAACTGGCGATTGCGGTGGCAAGTCTCGTCGGGCGGGGCGGAGATAAATGACACTGCCGGCAAACTCTCATATTCGTGGCGCGGACTTTAGTCTGCGCATGTATCACATTCCCGCGCCGCGCGGACTAATGGTCTTTGAAAAAATAATGCAACCACCTTTTTCCCGGTCGCGGAGCGACCACGTGAGCTTAGCCCGGCTTTTCAAAGCCGGGAGAGCGGTTACGTAGTTGTTT
>DATEMG010000609.1:0-2430 GCA_035275805.1 Blastocatellia bacterium | reverse complement strand
GTCACTGCGATGGGGGACGCTGTTACTCGAACAGTTGACCGTATGGTATCCGGTGGCGCTGCTTGCCCCCGCCTGCCTGTGGCTTGCGGCGCGGTTTCGGCTCGAACGCGAACGGTGGCTGCCGACGCTCGCCGTACATGTGGGCATTAACCTGGCCTTCCACGTCTGCCTCGTGCTCATTTCGCTCCCCCTGTCGCATCTGATCTGGCGCGAGCCGATCTTTTCAATACGCTTTCTACAAAATCTTCATCAGCGTTTGATCGGGCGGCTGCCGATAGACGTGATCATTTACTGGACGATCGTAGGCGCGGGCTTTGCGTTCGAGTATTACCGGCGCTTCCGCGAACAACAATTGCAAGCGGCTCGCCTGGAAGTTCACGCGACACAGCTGGAAACGCAGCTGGCGCAGGCGCAATTACAGGCGCTTAAAATGCAGCTCCACCCCCATTTTCTCTTCAACACGCTGCACGCGATCTCGGCGCTGATTGATGACGACGTTAAAGGGGCGCGGCGCATGATCGCGCGACTGAGCGAACTGCTGCGGCTAACGTTGGAGAACGTCGGCCAGCAGGAGGTTTCGCTGCGGCAGGAACTGGACGCCCTGGAGCGTTATCTGGAGATCGAGCAGATTCGTTTCCAGGACCGTCTGACGGTGCGGCTGGCGGTGGCGCCGGAGACGCTCGACGCGAGCGTTCCGAACCTGGTATTGCAGCCGATTGTCGAGAACGCGATCCGCCACGGAATTGCGCCGCGCTCATCGGCCGGGCGCATCGAAATCCGCGCAGAACGCCGGGACGGAATGATCGAATTGCAGGTAATTGACGACGGCCCCGGGCTGCAACCAGGTAATGAAGAGTTTAAGGAAGGCATCGGGCTGGCCAACACTCGCGCCCGATTGCGACGCCTCTACGGCGATGAGCATCGGATAGAGATCAAGGACGCCGACGGAGGCGGCCTGGCTGTCAAACTGTCGATTCCGTTTCGACAGGCGGATGTGGAGGGCGCCGGGCGCGATTAGGTGTGGTGTGAAATTGAGCATGTCAGCAGGTCATACGAGCAGAGGGCTAAAGAGGCGTAACCCCGGTCGGGGCGTAGTTCGATAAGATAAGGTCGGGCAGTGTCCGCCAATTTCCCGCGCGCCGGCCACGCGCCTAGCATGTCGCCGGTAGAATATTCATAGTTGCGGCTGACAACTCCGTTACCATCAACCGTCATTCCCGGCGGGTAGTAAACCACTGAGCAGCCGGGCCGCAGGTTGAAGGTGTACTCCAAGAAACTGAAGTCCCAAGCATCGTCCTCAAGCTGCCGGCCAAAGGCCGTAGCGACTCCTCGCATCCGCTCGAAGAGAATCGGGTAGCGCCCTTTGATGTACTGGCGCCCGACCCGCGTGCGGAAACGGTCGGCGCTGGGCATAGGCCGGAGCCGATATCGTTCTTTGGCAATGGCGCCGAGCGCCTGGCCGATTTCTTCGTTGCTCCCTTTGAGCGCAAGATGCCGGACTTCCATGAAATCATTGGGGCCGCCGGCAATGACTCGATCTTGCTGGATCGCTTTGTGCCCGATATGCGGCGCCCGTTTAGTCTGCGGCGCAGGCGCCGCGCCGCCAGGTTTCGCCGCCGGCATATCGAACTTCGTGTCATCCAGCGGAATGTTATGCTTGATTTCGTTGTACTTAATGACAGTCTCGGTTTGATTCCGATCGAGTCGGCGCGTGGTGAAAGGGAACTGAATGCCGTCAACGGCGCGGTAGTCTTCGTAATCTTCGCGGCTGAACAGATTCCCTTCCGAGTTGCGCGTCTCGACGCGCAGCAAGAGACCGCTTTCCGTGTCGAAATACCAGCGCCTCGGATTGCCGAGGCGCGGCGCTTCAAGGCGATAAACCTCGCGGGCGCCAAGCCTCTCTTTACCTTTGAGTTCGATCCGCGGGAAGAGTTCGAGCAGCTTGAGCGGCAAATAGAAATCGGCGTCGCGTCTGGGGTAGACAGTCAGTTCTTTCGCCTCGCCGTATTCTTCTTGCCACGCGGTATCGCCATTGAAACCGGTGCGCGGGTTTCCCGCCATGGCGAGCGCAACCTCCGTCAAATGTCTGTCGGGCGTTTTGGCGTAAATCTCGATGGTTCCTTTGGCGCCGGCGGCCGGCGCTTCGATGGTTCCTTTCATGACGCGCGAAGTCGGCGCTAGCAGGGCGGTTTTACCGCCGAGGGCCTGGACGTATTTATCGAGTATCTGCTCGAGCGTCAGCGGCGCCTCGCCAACTTTCGGCTCAGTCGTTTTGGCGGGCGGCGTTTGGCGCCCGTTTTGGCTTGAGTAGCCCGGCTCTTTAGCCGCCCCCGACCGGGCCGGCTGAAGCGCCGCGAGCAGAATTAACGAGAAGGAAAGTAGCAAGCGTTTCTGCGACATATTCACTCCTTTAAATCCTTTTGTTAGACT
>DATEMG010000608.1:0-10517 GCA_035275805.1 Blastocatellia bacterium | reverse complement strand
GGCGCTGCTACGAAGACTATTCCGGCGGAATGGCCACCGACCTGTTCGTTCATGTGATGACGACAATCCACTTCGTGATGGGCGCGCAGGCGCCGGACATGGTCACGGCCGCCGGCTCGCTTTATCGATGGACGGAGTCTCGTGACGTGCCCGACACGCTCGACGCGATTATGCAATACCCCGAAGGCTTCACCGTCAACCTGAGCGGCACTTTCAACAACCAGTCGGCGGGCGAGCGTGGCATCCAGATACTCGGCGTGAAAGGTACGCTGACCCTGGGCCGCGACCTCGTCTTCACGCCCGACAATCCGATCGAAGACAATAGCTGGATCGTCGACTCCTGGCCGAGCGAGTTGCAGAAGGCTTATTACAATGACCCGAAAGTGGTCGCCGCCGAGATGCCGCAGCGATGGGACCCGAAGGTCGTCGAGGGCGAGGAGCGATGGAACGGCATCGGGCGCAACTCGGTGACGCTGCATTTCGAAAACTTCCAGAAATCGATCCGTGAGCGCAAGCAACCGGTCGAGGACGTTTACGCCGGCCACCGCGCCGCCGCCGTCGCGCACATGGTCAACTTGTCGGCAAAGAATAAGAAGCCGGTCTTATGGGATCGCTCGCGAGACAATGTGAAGGCTTGAGGATCGGATGCAGCGGGTGAATAGCCACAGAGGGCACAGAGAAATAATTGATTTCCTCTGTGTTCTCTGTGCCCTCTGTGGCTGGCAGTCTTCAATCCTTGATCCTTGATTCTCGGGGATCACCTGTTCCCCAGACGGATGACGACCCCGACTGAGAACCGGAAATTATCAAACCCTTCACCTCCGGCTCTGGCTCCCAGGTAATCTACTTGACCGAGGCGAATGGCGAAATTGTTATGCACTTTGACATCGACTCCGCCTCCCAGCGCGTATGCGAACGCATAGGCCGCATCTCCCGCTGACACCCCGAAATCTGGCGCCTCGGCGGTGGCGCGCGCCGCGCCGAACAAGCCGTGAACAAAGGGCTCGACTTTTCCTCTGTGAAGTGTGACGCGCGGACCGAACAGGAGGGTCAACACTCGGAATTTGACGTCGACCCCGCCAGGTATCGGACTGCCGAGAACATTGAACGATTCCGTTTTGGTGTACTGGCTGATTTCGCTGATGATGCCGAAATGTCTGGCGGGGTTCCCGGCGAATGACACACTGAATCCATGCGTGTCGAGCTTGCCGAGACTGCCGCCGCTGGGAACAACGTCGGCGGGAATGGCGCCAAGATCGACTCGCAGAAACGAATAGCCGCCGAAAATCTCGGCTTTTGGAGCTACCTCCTGCGCCGATACCGCCAGCGGCAGGCAAAGAAACACCAGTGAGGCCAGGAACGACAATTTCTTCATAGATTCTCCTTCGTGAGGTTGTGATGCGTTCAATACCAGGGGGCCAATAGGGGACCAATACGGGGATTGATGGGCGCAAAGGCTAAGCCGGAAGGGGAAAGCGTTCGATCACGGTTGTGGCGATTTATTGGGAGATGCAACGCCAGCCGAGAATGGAAGGCTTGACAGCCATTTATCCCCAGCCGATTATGCCTGAAACTTCTTCAATGTAAAACAGACGGAGGTTCAATGATGAAGAGAATCGTTCTGTGCATTCTCGCGCTCTCCTTCGTGTGGGCGATTATCCCATCCACGCGCGCGCAGGAATCGAAGACGCTCGACGACCTCAAACGCGAGGCGGGCGCCGAAGTAGATAAGTCGCAGAAGCTGATCCAGGAGATGGTGGACAGCATCTTCAGCTTCGCCGAGTTGGGCTTTCATGAGTACGAGACCAGCAAGTACGTCACCGGCATACTCGAAAAGAACGGGTTCAAAGTGGAGCGCGGCGTCGCCGGCATCCCGACCGCATGGGTGGCGAGTTACGGTTCGGGCAAACCCGTCATCGGCTTTATTACCGACATCGATTGCATCCCGCGCGCTTCGCAGAAGCCCGGCGTCGCTTATCACGACCCGCTCATTCCGGACGCGCCAGGCCATGGCGAGGGGCACAATTCCGGCCAGGCCGTGAACGTCGCCGCCGCGATCGTCCTGAAGCAGATGATGGAGAAGTACAAACTGCCGGGCACGCTCAAACTCTACCCCGGCGTGGCTGAAGAGCTGGTGGCGACCAAAGCCTTCTTCGTTCGCGCGGGGTTGTTTAAAGACGTGGACGTCATGCTCGGATGCCATGTGGACAACGATTTCGCCACGACCTGGGGGCAGCCCGAACGCAACAGCGGGCTGGTCTCAGCGCAATACTTCTTCACCGGCAAGGCGGCCCATGCGGCGGGCGCGCCATGGTCGGGCCGCAGCGCGCTCGACGCCGTCGAGCTGATGAACATCGGCTGGAATTTCCGCCGCGAGCATTTGCGCTTGCAGCAGCGTTCGCATTACGTCATCCCGAACGGCGGCGATCAGCCGAACGTCGTGCCGCAGGCTGCCTCCGTCTGGTACTACTTCCGCGAACTCGATTACGCGAAGATTAAGGAGCTTTACGAACTCGGCAATAAGATGGCGCAGGCCGCCGCGATGATGACCGACACGGCGGTCACTCAGCGCATCGTCGGTTCCGCATGGCCGAATCATTTCAACAAGGTGGTCGCCGAGGTTCAGAGCAAAAACATCGAAGCCGTCGGCATGCCGCAGTGGAGCGAGGCCGATCAGACGCTGGCGAAAGCCTTGCAGTCCGAGATCAAGGCGAAAGTCGAAGGATTGAAGATAAAGTTCAAAGGTCTTGACGGGCCGAAAGAAGTCGTGATGGGCGGCGGCTCGGACGACGTCGGAGACATCTCCTGGAACCTCCCTATGGTTTATTTGCGCTACCCGGCCAACATCCCGAACCTGCCCGGCCACAGTTGGGAGAACGCCGTCGCCATGGCCACGCCGATCGCACACAAAGGCTCGACCGCCGGCGCCAAGGTCCAGGCCATGACCGCGCTCGATTTCATGCTGAAGCCAGAACTGGTGAAGCAGGCCTGGGATTATTTCAACAACGTCCAGACCAAAGAGATCAAATACCAGCCGCTGATCAATCCGTCGGATCAACCCGCAATCGAAATGAATAAAGAGAAGATGGAACAATTCGCGCCTCAGTTGAAAAAATTCCACTACGATCCGGCAAAGTACAAAACCTACCTGGAACAATTGGGCATCCAGTATCCGACCGTCAGAAAGTGAACGCCAATATATGAATATCTGAAATAGTCCTCCAAAATTCTGTAAGTCGGCGGATCGTGATTCAGCCTCTCCTGATCTAAATTCACTGGATAGTATATTTTGGCAGATTCCATGATTTCTCAGCTTTTCGGGAACGCAACTTGCAAACCGGTGAACGAGATGTAAATCCAAATAAAATTATATCCAGCTTCGATGTTTTATAAACCTCTTGCATTTCAATCGAAGCGAACGCAGTTCTAACCACAGCAGTTCAACTAATAAGGAAGGCTCCCAACTGGATTTTTTCCGGAGGATAATTATGACAAGGATAATTAGGCTGTTTGCCCTGTCCCTCGCATTAATTGCCGGAGCGTTTTCGCCGGCCGCCGCGCAGTCGACTTCGGGCACGATATCGGGCGTTGTGACCGATGAACGTCAGGGCGGGATCGCAAACGCGACAGTGACCGCCCGCAACGTCGGCACGAACGAATCCCGCGCCACAACGGTTGACGGCGAAGGGCGTTACCGCTTTTCAAACCTGCCGGTCGGCAATTACGAGATCACCGTTCAAGCGAACGGCTTCGCGAAGCTGGTTCGTTCCGGCATCGAGCTTCTGCTCAACCAGGACGCGGTAGTGAACGTGGCCTTAAAGCCAAGCGCGCTGGAAGAGGTTATCACCGTCGCCGAGAACGCGTCCTTGTTGAATACAAGCAACGCCGAGGTCAGCACGCGCTTCGACACCAAGCGCCTCTCGGAACTGCCGCTCGCGCCTAACCGCAATATTTTGAACGCGGCGTTGTCGGCGGCCGGCGTCAGTCAACTAGGCAGCGGCCAGACTGGCTTCGCGCAGGGCATGAATTTCTCGGTCAACGGCATGCGTCTGCGCTCGAATAACTTCATGTTCGACGGCCAGGACAGCAACGATCCGAGCGTCTCCGGTTCGCAGCAGCCGATCAACAATCCTGACGTAGTGCAAGAACTCCGTTTGGTGACAAATCAGTTCGCGGCGGAATATGGCCGCGCCGCCGGCTCGGTCGTCAACGTCATCACTAAAGCGGGAACTAATGGGTTCCACGGCTCGGCCTTCTTGTTCAATAACAATGAAGTCTTCAACGCCCGCAGCAATCTGGACAAAGCCGCCAAATTCACCGACGCGCCGCGCCGCAACGAGAACCAGTTCGGCGGCACGCTCGGGGGCCCAATCGTCAAGGACAAGACCTTCTTCTTCGGCTCGTATCAACGCTGGACGGATCGCCAGTTGGGATCAGGCGCCACGATCAACGGCGTCCCGACCGACGCCGGTCGCCAGATTCTGCAACAGGTGGTGGGCAGTCGACCGCAGGTCGCGGCGCTGCTGAAATTCCTGCCCGCGGCGCTGACGCCCAACGCCACTACGGCGCTCTTCTCGCCAAATGTCGCTGACAACTGCAATCCTACCGTTGCCGGGCAGCTACCGTCTCCGGGTTGCATCTCCGTGCCACTGGGATCACTGACCGGCGCGAACTCGATCGCGTTCAATAACAACCAATGGGGCGTGCGCGTCGATCATCGCTTCAGTGAAAGCAACCAGATCAACGGTCGTTACTACATTAACGATCAAACGAGCGTCGGTGACGGTCAGGCCACGCCGCAAGGTCTGGGGAATGTCGTCCCGTCTCGCAATCAGTCGGCCAACGTCGGCCTGACCAGCGTTTTGTCTGGGGCGCTGGTCAACGAAGCGCGCATTGCCTATCAGCGGTTCGGTTCTACGACCGATGCGCAGGACCCATCGTCACAGGAGATTCCATCCATCGAAATCAACCAACTCGGCTTGATCGGATTCAACGCCGCCGGTTCGCGCACTGCGATCGGCTTGGCGGTTAACCTGCCGCAGTTCCGGTTCAACAACACCTATCAAATCATTGATAATCTCGCTTGGACGAAGGGCAGCCATGCGGCGAAGTTCGGCATTGATTTTCGCCGCGTGCAGGTCAAGAGTTTCTTTTTCCCGACTATTCGCGGTCGTCTGGCTTATCGAAACCTCGAAACGTTTGTTGATGACGTAGCGATCGCTTCGGGCATCAACAAGCCCGTGCCGGGAGGTTCGGAGATTCAGTATTACAACTGGTACGACTATTTCTTCTACGCGCAGGACGAATGGAGGATTCGTCCGAACTTCAGTCTGACCTACGGTCTGCGTTACGAGACGCCGGGCAATTCCATCGGCTCACTCGACCCGTTCAACCAGAATATTCTGGCGGCCAATGGCAACGATCCGGTCTTCCGCTTCCGCAATCCGGGCCGTGACACGAATAACTTCCAACCGCGCATCGGCTTCAACTGGCGGCCCAATTTCGGCGACGGTGGGATTGGCAGATTACTCTTCGGCGGCGACAAGACCGTCATTCGCGGCGGCTATTCACGCACCAACGATTACGGGTTCATCAACATCAACCTGAACATCGCCAGCGCGTTCCCATTCGTATTTGCGCTCAGCCCGTCGTTGACCAACGCCTTTGCCAATCTGCGGAGCGTCTCCTCGCCACCGAAGGGAGATTTGCCATACATCACGCAAACGACGGTCGGCGCGGATTTCCGTTCGCCCTCCGCCGATCAGTTTAGCCTCGAAATCTCGCGCGAACTGTCGAAGGACGTGGTTTTGCGTATTGGCTACGTTGGCACGAAAGGCAACGCCCTCTTCCAGACTGTGGACGGCAATCCGGCGGTCCCGGGGCGCACCAGCAAGACAGACCCGAACTTCTTGTTCAGCCCGACGCCGACCCTTAAGGATTTGCCTGTGCGTGTTGACAATTCACGCGGCGTCGAACGGTTGCGCTGCAACTGCGCGCAATCGATCTATCATTCAATGCAGATCAGCCTGGACAAACGGCTGAGCCGGAACTTCAGCGCCGGTGTGCATTACACCTGGAGCACGTTTATTGATAACGCGTCGGAGATCTTCAACCCGCAACCGCAGGGCGAAGTGGCAACGCCGCAAGACCCATTCAACCGCAACGGCGACCGCGCGCGTTCCAGCTACGACCGTCCGCATCGCCTGACGGGAAATTTCGTTTATGAGTTCCCGTTCCTCCGCGAGCAACAGGGCTTGACCGGACACATTCTGGGCGGTTGGCAGGCCAACGCCTTCTTCACTCTGCAAAGCGGCACGCCGTTCACGATATTGAACGGCGACGACCCGGCAGGCGTGTTGCAAGGTATTGACGGCCTTGTGGGTAATGCGATCCGTCCGAATCTCAACACAAACCTCGATTTATCGAACATGAATCTCATTGAGATTCGCGCGGCGGGCGGCGCCAGCCTCTTCTCACCGCTCGCCACAGGACAACGCACCGGCAACATCGGGCGCAACACGATTCGCGGCGACGGCATCGCCAACCTGGACTTCGGCATCTTCAAGAACACGAAGATTTTGGAAGGCCACCAGATTCAGTTCCGCGCCGAATTCTTTAACGCGACCAACACGCGCAACTTCGGCACGCCGAACACCGCGGTCAACTCCGGGGCCAACTTCCTCAACCAGTGGTCGACCAACGGCGGCAACCGCCGCATTGTGCTGGGCCTGCGCTATACGTTCTAAAACGAACGGATAACTAATCATCGTAATTTGAGGGCTGAAGGTTTTCGAACCTAGGCCCTCTTTCAAATAAAGCCCGAATCAGCCATTGACCATTTGCCATTAGTCATTAATCGCCAGGAAGAGCTTTCTGGCGATTAATGACTAATGGCGAATGGTTAATGGCTAATGTCTGGTTGGTTCGGTGATCTTCTTTGTCAATTTGATAAGCTCCACGCAGTCGTAGTGAATCGAGGCGAACTCTTTGTCTCCAAGAAATTCGCCGTCGTGTAGAAGCTGCAGCCAGAATTCGCACTTTGACGCGTTTTGCAGCGCCGCGTTCATTTCGTGAAAGAAGCCCGCTCTCGATTCAGCCTCTTGCGCGGCTTTGACATGCGCGCCGACATTCGTCCCCGAATAGAGCATCTGCTTGCTCAAGACGAACTCCTTTCTCATTTCGGTCATATACTTGTAGAGCCTCACGATTCTGAGCGCGAATTTGTAGAATTTCTCAAGCACGATGTTTTCACTCATGGGTTCCCTTCTGTTCTTCTTTGGAGGTTGGTCGGCGCTGCTGAATGTACTGCTGAAAGCTGATGAGATTGACGAAGCCCGCCGGCTGCCGGTCGAAGAAGCGATTGACGCGGTACCCTGCGATTCTGATCGTATACTGGTTGAGACTATGGAGGCCGGCGTCCAGCCTTCAACCCTGCAGCAATTTCGCCGCGGCTTCGTCAACCATCCACAGAAGCGCGCCTTGAGGAGGCTTGATCAATTGGCTGGGGTATTGTTTGGGGTTGCGCGGGCCTTCGATCACTTCTTTCAATGCCGGGGCTTTGTCTGCGCCCGCGACGAGGAAGATTACGTTGCGAGCTTTGTTGATAGCGTCGGCGGTCAGCGTGATTCGCCAGGACTGAAGCTTATCAACGTAATTCGCCGCCGCGACGCCGCCCGCGCACAGCGCCGTCGTGCCCGGAAAGAGCGAGGCCGTGTGCCCATCGGGGCCCATTCCCAGGAAGACGAGGTCAAAGCCAGGCTGCTCTTCGGCGAAGAATGTTTGCAGGGTTTCGGAATAAATGGCGGCCGCACGCTCATGATCTTCGTCTTCGGCCGGGATGCGAAAGATATTTTCGCGCGGAACTGGAACCTTCGACAGCAAGGTTTCATTTGCCATTCGATAGTTGCTTTCCGCGTGGTCGGGCGAGACGCATCTTTCATCCCCCCAGAAGAAGTAGATCGAAGACCAGGGCAGCGAATCGGCGAAAGGTTTTTCGGCGAGAATCTGGAACATCGCCTTCGGCGTTGACCCGCCTGAGAGCGCGACGGTGAAACGCTCGTCGTCGCTCGCGAAGGTTTCGGCCAGCTCGGCGAACCGGCGCGCCGCCTCCAGCGCCAGTTCAGCCGCGTCGGCGCAGATCAGGACCTCGGTAGTTGGCTGTCGCATAGTCCTCATCGCGTTTACGCCTTGTCTCGAGGGAAAGCCGTCCGAACGATTTCGAGCAGCGTCTTCAGGCCGGCGGCGATGTCCGCGCCCAGGTGAACGCGGATGGCGCGGCGGTCGCGGATGGCAAGCGATTGAAAATCGCCGAGCGCCTGGGCCTGTTTCAAAACGCCGAATGTGAACGGCTCACCGACTATCGCCACGTCATTTAAATCGTCCGCGGTTATCTGAATGAAGACGCCGCTAGCGTCGCCGCCTTTGTGCAACTGTCCGGTCGAGTGCAGGAAGCGCGGGCCGTAACCAGTCGTCGTCGCCACGCGCAGCGCGTCACGCAGATGTATGCGGATGGCTTGGATCAGCGTATCGTTTTCATCGGTCTCTCGGATGTAGTCGAGCATCGCGACGTAATCGCCCGGCTTGGCTCGCTTCAAATGCTCGACGATGAACGCTTCGACCGGCTTGTTCCTGCCGAGCGCCTGGAGCGTCTCGTCGTCGCAATAGACTTTCAACCCGCGCCCCTCGGCGGCCAGCGTCTGTTCGGGAAGATTGCCGTCGCGCTTGAAGTCTTCGAGCAGCAATTTGGTGTTGTCTTTCGACTCCTGCACGTTGGGTTGGTCGAAGGGGTTGATGCCCATCACGGCGCCGGCGATCGCCGTCGCCATCTCCCAAATGTAAAACTCTTCACCCAGGTCGAGCGTGTCGTTCATCACGCGGCGGACGACGGGGTGGCCGGCGGCTTCGATCGCGCGCAATTTGTTCTCGGCCTCCGGGTCGATCATGCCGACTGCGATGTGGACGAAGAGGCGGTCGTCGCCGTAAACGTCGGGCCTCGTGAGCGTCTCGCCGGCGACTGGAAGAATGCCTTTGCCCTCTTTGCCTGTGCTCTCGGCGACCAGTTGCTCGATCCATAAACCGAGTGACGAAATTTCGGGGTCGGTCGAAATCGTCAGTTTATTGCGCCCCGCGCTGGCCAGCGCGCCGATGATCGCGCCCAATCGGACCGCCGGATTGTCGGCGGCGGGCACTGCGGGCGCGCAGGCATGCATCGCGCGTTCGGCGCGGTCGAGCAGCGTTTTGATATCGAGTCCCTGCAGCGCCGCCGGGAGCATCCCGAAATAGGAGAGCGCCGAATAACGCCCGCCGATGTCCGACGGGTTCAAAAATATCCGGCGGAATTTGTCGCCCGTCGCCATCGCTTCCATCAGAGTGCCGGGGTCGGTGATTGCCACGAAGTTCTCGCCTGCGCGATCGCCCTTCATCTTGCGCATTTCGTTGATGAAGTACTTGTAGAACATCAGCGGCTCGATGGTCGTTCCTGATTTGCTGGCGACGACGAACAGCGTGCGCGACAGATCGACTTTCGATTCGAAAGCCAGTACCGTCGCCGGATCGGTGCTGTCGAGCACATGCATTTCGGGGTAGCCGGGAATCTTACCGAAAGTTCTGCGGAAGACTTCCGGGCAGAGGCTGCTGCCCCCCATTCCGAGCAGCATTACGTCCTTGAAGCCTTTCTCTCCTGAGGCGCCGCCGCGGATGCGCGCGCTGAAGTCGGCGAGTTCGTCCGCCGCATCGTACAATTGATCGGGCACGGTCACCCAGCCGAGCGAGTTTTTGATGAGCACTTGCTGACACTCTTCATCTTTCCACAAAGACGCGTCTTTGCGACAGATTTTGCGCGTCCATTGTTCGCTTTCCGCGCGCTTGATGGTCACTTGGACGTCCGCTTCGTACCGGCCGAGATTAGCCTCCATTCTGTCGAGCAGGCCGCTGGTCAGCGCGGCCCGCTTCGAAGTGATGCTCTGCATCAGGCTTTCAAACGAGTCGGCGAAGGCTTTGACGCCGTCGTCCTGCAACTTCTGGCAGACCTGTTTGAGATCGACGCCGACCTCGGCCAGCTTTTCGAGGGTTTTCTTCGCTTCGTCCAGGTTCTCCTCGATGGTCAGCAGGACCTTGCCGTGGTCGCGGAAGGCGGTGAACGTCGCGGGCGGAAGCGTGTTGACGGTGTCCGGGCCGATCAGGCTCTCGACGTAGAGCACGTCGCTGTAGTTCGGGTTCTTCGTGCCGGTGCTCGCCCAGAGCGGGCGTTGAACGCGGGCGCCATGCGCTTTCAGCTTCGCGAAGCGTTCGCTCGAAAAAATCTCTTTGAACCGCTGGTATTGCATCTTCGCGTTCGCAATCGCGGCCTTGCCGAGAAGGCTGGAGAGAGTGGCCTTTTCGTTTTCGTCCTCCGATTTGCGGATGCGGGATTCGAGCTGGCTATCGACGGCCGTGTCGATGCGGCTGACGAAGACACTGGCGACCGACGCCACGTGGTCTACCGGCTTGCCTGCGCCGGCGCGCTGTTCCAGGCCGCT
>DATEMG010000607.1:0-3670 GCA_035275805.1 Blastocatellia bacterium | reverse complement strand
ATATCCATAGATGGTTCCGACCCCGCCGCGCAAAATTTCAAACGCCGCCGCCCATTCAGCCATCTCGCGGTTCCGATTGATCTGTATGCGCGAGAACTCGGTCAACACCCGCGGCCCCATCCAGCGCACGTAGGAGAAATCCGCCCCCGAACGCCCCTTCATGCGTTCAGCCAAACGGATCGAGACTTCCCGCGGAATCCATTTGCTGTCCACCAGCGCGAGCGCGACCCCATGCGAGTTCAATAAGCCCAGCGTGCGCTCACAAAATTCCTCGCCGAGCCAGGAATCGTCGCGGAACTCGACCGCGAATCGCATCCTCGAAGGCAGCAGCGGAATGAAACTCTCCAGCGCATTCCACGAACGCGGCGAAAAATCGGGCGGCAATTGTATCAAAACCGCTCCTAGCTTTTCTTCCAGACCGCGCGCCCGCTCGCAAAATCGTTCAAGAATCTCCTCGCAGTCACACAGCCGTTGACGATGAGTTATCTCCTGCGGCAGCTTCAGCGCATAGACAAATCCTTGTGGCGCGCGCCTGCGCCAGGCGACGATCGAAGCCTCGGACGGGATCGCATAAAAAGTAGAATCAATTTCGACCGTGTCGAGGACCCGCGCGTATAGATCGAAGAAATCCGCCGCCTTTGCGCCGCGTGGATAGAACGGCCCCACCCAGTCCTCGTAGTTCCATCCCTGCGTTCCGATGCGAATTTCATTCACTACGCAATCCCCGATAACGCTCAATCTGTGATGTTCATCGCCGCAATTCCCGCCTGGAATCGAAAGCAATCATATACGATCCAAACCGCTCAACCAACCAGCTTCCTGACCTCACAATCCTGGGCATAGAGGCGTTCGTCAGACTCGAATCAGGTGGGCGATCCGCCGATAATGCTTCGCGCTCATCCCACGCACGATGACTACGTCTTGCGGGCGCTTGAACGGACCATGCCTGCGGCGATGCTCGACGATGCGCGAGGCGAGGGTGGGGCCCACGCCCGGCAATCGCTGCAATTCTTCGACAGAGGCGGTGTTGATGTCGATGCGCTCATCGTTCTGTGGATGAGAAATTGAAGCTGCGGCGAACGGCGGCGCCAAGGCGAGCGTAAGGCCGAAGAGGAAGCCCGCGATGATCGTCGCGCAGTCAATGTTCATGTAACGAGTGCGAGATGGGTAGCCCGCAGAAATTAAGGTTATGAACGATCGTCGTTTCGGCCAATGGCCGAAACGACGATCGAAGCTTCTTCAGCAAATCACGATTCGCGACCTGCCGACGCTCTACTCTTCAACTTGATAGACATTCCCCTTCCACACGACCACGACGTTCTGACCGAGCGCGAAGTATTCGGCGAGTTTCGGCTCCTTGGCTATCAGGTTGAAGTATTCCTCGCTGGCGAATTTCAACTTAACGACGGGTAATTTGGCCTCGGTTTTGAATTCGATGTCGTTCCAGACCCCGTTGCTCAAGTAGAAGTTCTTGCCGGCCACAATGCGATTATTACTCATCGGAGACGAAGCCCTGGCGAGATTATCGGCATTGCGCAATTCTTCTTTGTTCTTGCTGAAAGCCACCGCGTCATTGCCCGCGACAGCCTTCGGGACAGGCGCCGCCGCGGGAGGCTGCGCGGAGGCGGGATCCGCGGCAGGTCGCCGGCTCTTCGCGCGCCCTCCGAGTGATCCGCCCTCAGATCTTGATTCCGTTCCGAAGACGTCCTCGGCGCCAAAAGCGCTCAACGTTCGTCTCATCTCCGGTTCCAGAACGAGGTACGATGTATAGGGCGTGACGATACCGTAGCGCGTCCCGAGTTCGACGATCTCGTCGCGCAGTTCCTTCGCTTCGCCGTTCAAACGAATCTGATCGAGCAGATGGCCGACGCGCCGCATCGCCCACAGGTGCGGCAGGAATTCGTTGTCGCTCTCCTTTTCGGGGAACTGCAGGTCGTCGTACATGAAGCGGCGCTCGCGGCCGTTGACCTTGCCGGTGAGCGTCAATCGATTTGCGGAGGGGCGCGGGCGATAACGCCCCACCAGAACGAGTTGCGACCCGTGAAAGATGTCCGGCGTCTCGCGCGGGTAGACCAGTTCGGTCTCGACTCCTCCCCAATCGATCTTCAGGTCGCTCAAGACCGGATTGTTGACCTTAGCGAAGAAGTTCGAGACTTTGACCTCGATATCCTCTTTCGGTTCGATGTAGGCCACCGCCCCGCGATTTTCGTTACCCAGCCCGTCGAGCAACACCGTGTTGACGTCGTAACCTACGCCGAAGGTGAACAGTCGAATGTTGGCCTTATTGGCCTGTTTGACGTTCGCCATGATGCGGCCGGCTTTAGTCTCGCCGACGGTCGGCTGGCCGTCTGTCATTAGCACGACCATCTGCGGGCGGTCGCCGGGTTGGATCTGTTTGAACGCGGCCATCAATGCTTCGTTTATGTTCGTGCCGCCTGTTGCGCGCATCCTCTCGATGAACGCGCGCGCCTGCTTCTTGCCATCGTCGTCGGCGGTTATGAGGCTCTCGCTCATCAAACGCTCTTCGCCGGCGAACGAAATGATGTTGAACCTGTCGCGCGGGTTGAGCGAGCCGACGCCGAGACGAAGCGCGGCCTTGGCTTTGTCAATCTTGCCCTCTTCGGCCATCGAGCCGGAAGTGTCCAGCACGAAGATCACGTCTTTCGCCGAGATCTCGCGGTCGTCAAGCCCGGCCTTCGGCGAAACTAGCAGCAGGAAGAAGCCGTCCTTGCCCGGATCGCGATAGGTCAGCAGAGACATTCCGAAGTCCTGATCCGAGAGGGTGTAAAAAAGCTGAAAATCGGTTTGGACGCCGCCTCGCGACTCGAAACTCAAACGCGCCTTGCGTTCCCCGTCCCGCTTGATGTCAATATCGTGCGAAGGCGAATAGATTCCCTTGATCGCCGCCTTCGAAGAGATTTCGACAGAGGCGGCGATCTGTCCTAACGAAGAGCCGCCGCCCGGCCTCACTTGCCGGTTTTCCGGTTCAGACTCTCTTCGCGGCCGCGGCAAGGGAACGGGCCTCGGCTGAACCCAGAACTCCTGTGACTGCCAGCCCGTTCCGAGCGGATAGCGATACGCCACCGTCCCGCCCTCGTTGCGAAGGACCTGGCTGTAAGTCAATTCGATCTTCTTATCGCTGTGCGGTTGGATCGGAAAGACGCTGGCCTGAAAAAGGTTCTTGCCGGCATATTCGAGCAGCGCAGGGTCGCGCCGCGACCGCACGATGTCGTTGTAAATCCGCCTCGCCTCGTCGCGCGACCGAACCTCGCCGACCAGTCGCTTGTCGCCGTCCCACATCGCGAACTCCGTGATCGAGACGTTGTCGGGCAATGGGAAGAAGTAGACGCCTTCGAGCACGAAGGGCGTGTCGTTTTCAAACACCTGCTCGACATGCGTGACCGCGACCTGATCCGTGATTTTGGCGGTGAACCGTATGCTTTTGACCTTAAGCGGACGTTGCGGGATTTCCGTTGGCTGCGGACAACGTACTACAGGACGAGGGCACGGACGGGGAATGATGATTCCCTGCGCCTGGGCCGCCAGAGTGAACAAAAACAAGCCGATCAAAGCCGTAAACAAACGACCTAGCTTCATATTTTCCTCCTCAGAAAATGGCGCGTCGCCTGGGAGCGCAGGCATCCTTGCCTGCTTGGTTTCCGGCAATGAC
>DATEMG010000606.1:0-7250 GCA_035275805.1 Blastocatellia bacterium | reverse complement strand
CTCTCAGAAACGGAGTCGGATTTTACAGGCACATTTATCCGCCGGACTCTATACTGCGAGCGGCCCATTTGGTAGTCCTGCCTGGATATTCCGATTGGAAGCCGTTGAAATTGCTGGATTTGGAATTCGCCAACAGTATCCAACTTGTTTCCGGCGCTCGGGGTCGGGCCCCAGTTGGGGCGGGTGTTCACGCCTGAAGAGCATCGGCCTGGAAGCGCGCCTGTGACAATCCTGAGTCACGCTTTTTGGCAGCGGCGCTTTGGCGGCGACCCGGCCATCATCGGCCAATCGGTGACGTTCAACGGAAGAAGCTGGCATGTCATCGGCGTGATGCCGCCCGGTTTTAAGTTCATTCAGAAAGTCGATGCGCTACTTCCGCTCGCGCTTGAATTGCCGACCAAAGGTACGCTCAGTATCACACACACAAGAATTTTTGGGCGGCTTAAGCCCGGCGTCTCCGTCGAGCAGGCGCGGTCGGAATTGGAATCGATTGCGCGCGCCGTGGGCGCCAATCCTGGATGGGGTCCCCTACAGGTTAGCGTGACGCCGCTGAGCGAAAGGCTGGTCGGCCACTTACGGCGAGGGTTACTTGTGCAATTCGCCGCCGTGGCGTTTATTCTATTGATCGCTTGCGCCAACGTTACGAATCTGATGTTGGCGCGCGCGGGCACGCGACAAAAAGAGATGGCGATTCGCGCCGCGATGGGCGCGGGCCGTGGACGCCTTGTCAGGCAGATGCTGACCGAAAGTCTGTTGTTATCCATAATCGGCGGCGGCGTCGGATTATTGGCGGCGTTGCTGGGTATCAAGGCGCTGGCCCCGCTCATTCCTGACGGTCTGTCGCATCTCAAAGAGAGCGGTATTGACGGCGCGGCTCTCGGCTTCACTTTCCTTGCTTCGTTGCTGACCGGCGTCATTGCGGGCGTCATCCCCGCGCTGCAAACATCGCAGATCAATCTCAACGAGAGCTTGAAAGAAGGCGTTCGCGGCGCCGCATTCTCGATGCGCAAAGGCGCGCGGCGCGTGTCACCGGCGTTGGTCGTTGGCGAGTTGGCGTTGACGCTGGCGCTGCTCGCCGGCGCAGGTCTGTTGATCAAGAGTTTCCTGCGGGCGCGCGCAGTCGGGCCGGGTTACAACCCCAAGAATTTGCTGACCCTGATGATACCGCTCTCCATCGCCAGATATACCCCTGCGCAAAAGAAAATCTTCTACCAGGATCTACTCACGCGTATCAATAGCCTACCCGGCGTGAAAATTGCGGCGATAGAGAATCACCTTCCGCGGGCCAATAAGGGGACTGTCGGGGGACGACCGCCTCTGTCCGATCCAAAAAACATTTCAATACTTGAACGCAAAAGGGTCAGCGTTGATTACTTTCGGGCAATGGGCATGCAGTTGCGCGCGGGTCGCAGCTTCACGGAACAGGACAGCGAGAATGCGCCGCCCGTCGCTGTCATCAACGAAAACTGGGCTCGTCGCGTGATCCCTGGGGAAGACCCTATCGGCAAACGCAGCGGCAATACGCAAGCTGACCCGACCATCATCGGCGTTGTGGCCGATGTGAAACGGTATGGGTTGGAGGCTGAAGCACGACCGGAGATTTACTTCCCGATTCTTCAGAACGCAGACGTGGGGGACATAAGTCTGGTGGTACGCGCTGCTGGGGATCCCCTGAAATTGGCGCACGCAGTGCGCCGGCAGGTCTGGGAGATCGATGAAAACCTGCCAGTGATGGACGTGATGTCGATGGAGCAGCGCTTGGCCGAATCGGTTGCGCCGCGGCGTTTTCAGACGCTGTTGTTTGGCGCCTTTGCCGCCCTGGCAATGTTCATCGCAACGGTCGGAATTTACGGCGTCATCTCGTATGCCGTCAGCCAGCGGACACATGAGATCGGCATTCGAATGGCCCTGGGCGCGCAAGCGAGCGACGTCTTGCGAATGGTGATCTGGCGAGGAATGCGTCTGGCGCTGATCGGCGTTGCGCTGGGGTTAGCTGCATCGCTCGCTCTGACACGAGTTATGAAGAATCTGCTCTTCGACGTGAGCGCGACCGATCCGGCGACCTTCGCCCTGATCGCTTTGCTACTGGTCGGCGTCGCCCTGATTGCGAGCTATATTCCAGCACGGCGCGCGACGAAGGTCGATCCGCTACAGGCTCTGCGCCACGACTGAAACAGCTTCATTTTTTGATCACCTTGGCATAGCGGCGCCATGCCGCTACTGACTGGCCAAGAGTCGTCCCCTGCTTCACGGTAGTTGAGAATAGTCCCCGAAAAAAAGTCTTCTTCGGCTCAATTCATGCCGTGCTTGAGCTGCAAAAGAAATACGGCTATGCCGGCGCCTTCAGAATCAAAGGGTATTTGGAACAGGACTACGCCATCTATCTAGGCGAGACTGCGATCAGAAAAATCATGGCGCTCAACCGCCGTGTCCATCTGGCTCCGCAACGCCCCGTCGCCGTCGTTGAAGCGCGCGATGTGCGCGAAGGGCCGAAGAAAAGTAGTCATCCGTTCGAGCATACCTTTATAGATGTGCGGTATGTTGACGCCAAGCCCGCGGGCGTCCAACTCTATTCAACCCTGCTGCTGGAGTGCCTCTCCAGGACCATCCTCGCCGGTTCGCTCACGACGGGGCAGGAAGTCGGCGTGATTCTTCACGTCTATTTCCAGGCGCTGTTGCGTTGGGGGCTTTGGGAAGAGGCGATCTTAGATCACGGCGGGCAATTCAGGAGCATCGATTGGATACGTGTCAATAAACGGCTCGGCATTCATCATCACATGTACGACAAAGGGCGGCCTTGGATGAATCTGATAGAAAGTCAGTTCGGAATTCAGGCTCGACTCGGCGAATATCACTGGGAAAGATGCCGTAGCGTTGAGGAGGCGGTCGAGTTTCATCGTGACCTGATCCGCGATCATAACCGGATGCCGCACTGGGCGCATCATCGCCGCAACGACGGGAAGAAGTCGCCTCTGGAAGTTCTCGGAGACGCCAAAGGCAAGCAGCTTGAACCGGCCGATCTGCAGCGCGCCTTTGGACAAAGGTACTGCCAGCGGATGACCGACGCCCGCGGCTTCGTTCGAATCGGGCGCTGGAAGATCTATGTTGAGGAGGCCTTGCCACGCACCCAAATCCAGCTCTCCTTCTGGGAAGGGAGATTGCGCGCCGAGTATCAATCTCAGATTCTGGCTGAGTACCGGTGCAAGTGGGGAAAGAAATCCGCCCGACCGGCAGCGATCTCACAACCCATTCACCACAATCATTCTTTCCAATCAAGACAGATGATGCTCTTTGATCCATTGTGGATTAGGTTCCCAATGGACTTGGCCACCAGGAGTTGTCAAAGAACAGAGAAGAAACAATCGACCGCCGAGCAGTTGAGACTGTATCTGGGGCCTGAGTTGGTCAAGACGGCCTAGCTTTTCGTCTCATTGATAACATTAGGTCTCGGAGACGGGTTCCAGAGCTGATCCGTCACATGTGTCGCCCATGTTCGCGCTGGGTGCAGACCGCTGAGTATTTCGAGGGGCGCTTAGTCTGAACCCCTCGTGGCGCGCCGGCTAAGACGGCATTGAATACCCTTGCTTTTCTCTCAATGAGTCAGCTACACAGTAATGCTGAGATACCAGTGGAGCGCGCATATTATTTTTGAGGGAATTGGGACTATGCCAAAAGAGAAAGTGCTCGTAGTTGATGACGATTCGGCGATTCGCTACACGTTGACAGAAGCCCTGCGCGGCTGGGGATACGAACCGCTCGAAGCCTCTAATATATCGGCGGCGCTGGAGTCCTTCGACGCTGAGCAGCCGTCGGCGGTGTTGCAGGACATCAACCTCCCTGACGGATCAGGGCTTGACGCCCTGCTCGAATACAAAAAACGCCAGCCGCAGGCAATCGTGATCATGATCACTGGCAACGTCCAGCTAGAAGACACGATCGCGGCGCTGCGCGGCGGCGCTTACGATTTCATTGGCAAGCCGGTCAGGCTGGGCGAACTCCAGGTAACAATCCGCAACGGGATCGAGGCGGGCAGACTCAGGCGTGAGGTTCGGCTCCTGCGGCGGGAGCAGGAGCGGCGATTCAGCTTCGATCAGATCATCGGCGAGTCGCCGGCGATGACAGAGATGATCCGGCTCGCGCGCAAGGTTGCGGCGAGCGAAGCCTCGTCGGTCTTGCTGCTCGGCGAAAGCGGCACGGGCAAAGACCTCGTCGCCAAAGCGACTCATTACGGATCGTCGCGCGCCGATCAGCCATTCATCGCCATCAACTGCGCGGCGATTCCGGCAACCTTGATCGAGAGCGAATTATTCGGGCATGAAAAAGGCGCATTCACCGATGCGAAGGGGCGCAAAGAAGGCTTGTTCGAGCAGGCGCAGGGAGGCACGCTCTTCCTGGACGAGATCGGCGAACTTGAACTGGGGTTGCAGGCAAAACTGCTTCGAGTTCTTGAGGAAGGATCGTTTCGTCGCGTCGGAGGGTTGAAAGATTTGTCGCTCGATGTGCGCGTGGTCGCGGCCTCGAATCGCGATCTGAAGGCCGAGAGCGATGTGGGGCAGTTTCGAATTGACCTTTATTACCGTCTTTCGGTGATTCAGATCGATCTGCCGCCGCTGCGCGAGCGCGAAGACGATGTGCTGCTGCTGGCCAAATACTACATCGCGCATTTTAACGAGCGGTTGCGCAAGCGGATTCGAGGTTTGACGCCCGATGTCGAGAGGGTTTTTCGCCGTTACTCATGGCCTGGGAACGTCCGCGAACTGAGGAATGTCATTGAACGCGTGATGATTCTCGAAGATACCGATCTGATCTCCGCCGACTGGCTGCCGCGCGGGTTGGTCAGAGATGAACGTCCAATATCTCAGCCTGTTGTTGGAGCGCCACAAGCCCCCGAAGTCGCCGCGCCGTCATTCCAATTGCCTGTCACTCAGTCATTTCAATTGCCCGAAGATGGAATTGATCTGGAGCAGGTCGAACTGTCGTTGGTGCGCCAGGCGATGGAACGGAGCGGTGGCAATCAAACCCGCGCAGCTGAACTGCTGGGAGTTTCGCGCGATCAGCTTCGCTACCGATTGAAGAAGATTGAAGAGTCTCAGCCCGAACAGTGATTCAAGATTAACGCCATCAAGCAGCGTCTAATTTCACTACTCTGCGGATTTTTCCGCTCCAAGTTCGTAATTTTCCCCAACAAGATCAGGATTCGCATTGCCGGGCAAGGATTTTTGCGCGGCACAGACATTGCCCTGGAACTTCGCAGGAGGGCGTCGCGCCATTATGTGACGCGAAAATATATGAGAAAAGCGATGAAAATATTGCTGGCTGTCGATGGTTCAGAATCAAGCCTCGCGGCGGTCGAGGAAGCGGCCCGAACGCCTTGGCCTGAAGGCAGCGTGGTGAGGATTGTTTCCGCAGCGGAGGTTCCTTTTCCGACCCAACACTGGGCGGCTCCGATGCCGTCAGGCTCTTACGAAGAATGGGCGCGGATCTTTGAAGAACGCTCCCTGGAGAACACGGCGCAAGCGATGGCGCAGTTCGGCGAGATCGCAGGTTCGCAAACTGAGGCGACGGCAAAAACGCTCAAGGGTGATCCAAAGATAGCCATACTCGACGAGGCTGAACATTGGGGCGCTGATCTGATCGTCGTTGGGACGCACGGGTACAACGCGCTGGAGAGGCTCTGGCTCGGTTCGGTGTCGCGCGCCGTCGCGACACACGCGAAATGTTCTGTCGAGATCGCGAGGCGACGGAATTCCCAGGGCGCAGGTGAAAAGGCGATGAGAATTCTGCTCGCGGTCGACGGCTCCGAATTCAGTGACGCGGCCGTCGAAGAGATCGCCAATCGCCCCTGGCCGCAGGGGAGCGAAGTTCACGCCATATCCGTAATTCGTTTGCCCTTCACGCCGAACGACGAGACGCGGTCGTTGCCGGAAAGCTATTACTTCAAACTGGAAAACGCGGAGCGCGAGCGGGCGGAATCGGCGATCAACGGCGCTATCGCCCGGTTGCGAGGAAGCGACGCGGAGCGTGACACGCCTTTGATGTTGACTAGCGAAGTTATTGTAGGCCGTCCGGCGGAAACTATCATTGAGACGGCGAAGAGTCGCCGCGCCGAACTCGTCGTGCTTGGATCGCACGGGTACAGCGGATTCATGCGCTTCCTGCTCGGCTCTGTCTCATATGCGGTAGCGTCGCACGCGCCTTGCTCGGTTGAGATTGTTCGTAAACCAATGCAAATCTAACAGTACCACGCGTGTTAGCTAGAGGCTGACCGATGAGAGAGGCGCTTGCTGTCGCGCGCGGGATTGACCGCGAGGAAAAATGAATATCGGCAAACTTGGAAACACTGACGCGCTGGCGATCTTGCGCGAAGGGACTCTGGGGAGACTCGGCTGTATCGCCTCGGGCTGGCCATACGTCGTGCCGGTGAATTACTTCTTTGACGGCAAGGACATCTACATCCATACGCTGCCGGGCAAAAAGCTGGACGCGCTGCGCGCGAACCCTCGCGTCTGCCTGCAAGTGGATGAGATCAAGGATTCCTATAACTGGCGCAGCGTAATCGCCTACGGCACGTTCGAGGAGGTGTCCAATGAGGAGACGCAGGAGAACGTTTTGACCAAACTCTACAGCCGGCTGCCGCATATGACGCCGGTAGAATCGAGGCTGGTCAATGGTATGAAAGGGACCATCGTTTTTCGAATCAAAGTGGAAGAAGTGACGGGAGTGGGCGAGAAGTGGTAGGTTATACTTCTTGCCTGAAGACGGAAAACGATAACTCCTCGAAGAATTATGAAAACCGAGAAACCTCCTGTGGCAGATGATCAACATCATTCGCAGATCGCCGCCTCGCTGCGGTTGAGCGAGGCCAAACTCGCTGGCATTCTGGCTTCGGCGATGGACGCGATCATCACCGTCGATGAGGATCAGCGCATCGTGCTCTTCAACGCGGCGGCTGAGAAGATGTTCCGCTGCCCGGCCGCTGAAGCCCTGGAAGAGAGTCTGGATCGTTTCATCCCGGAGCGGTTCCGCCCGGCGCATCGCGAGCATATCCGGGTCTTCGGCGAAACGAACGTGACACAGCGTACGATGGGAAAGTCGCGACAACTTTTCGGTTTGCGGTCCGACGGCGAGGAGTTCCCAATCGAGGCTTCGATCTCGCAGATCGAAGCCGACGGCCACAAGCTCTTCACCGCAATCATCCGCGACATCAGCGATAAGAGACGTCTCGAATCCCAGTTCCTGCGCGCGCAGCG
>DATEMG010000605.1:0-7753 GCA_035275805.1 Blastocatellia bacterium | reverse complement strand
TCGCGGCGCTGATTATTTATTGCGTGGTTTGCCCTTGCCGCCTTCTCCAAGGTCTAGTTTCGGAATGCCGAACTGGCCTGAGAGCTGGCGGACTTTTTCCAGATCGATCGAGCCGACGATGTTGACCACAGTAAGTTCCGTCGGGTCGGCGGCGACGATGGCCACCCCAAGGACAGTATCTCCCTGATACATCAGGTGAACGTCGACGTTCGAGCCGCGGCGGCTGGTGACGCCGACGATCTTATCCCATCCGGGCTGGCGCAGTTGCGAGCGGATCGGTTCGAGGTCGTTCGTCGCATATTCTCCGGGCTTGTCGAACTCGAAGACACGCACATAAACTCCCTTCAAACCGGAGACGATCTCTTTGACCTTCGCCTCTTCGGGATTATTGGCGGAAAGAAACTTCGCCGCAAGTCGCAACGACCTTTCGTCGAGCGTGACCTCGACGACCTCCGCCGCCTTATCCGCGAGCTTTTTGAGTTGGTCAATTTGCAGACGCGCGTCCTGCGCCCGCGCCGTCGCGAAGCAAAACGCCGCGAGCAGGACCAGGACAATAGTCCGCAGGGGTCGAATTCTTTTCATTCCTACTGACTCGCTCACCGAGTATTTCTCCTCTGTCGTCCGACGTTCGATCCGCCGCAGCGCGTGAGATAAAACTCTCTCAAAGCGGACGAGCAGCCCGTTGCGACTGATTTTGTATTCATCTTCTCTCCCCGGGATCAGCGCCGCGAGCGGCGCGGCAGATCGCTTAGTGAAGCGCAGCTCGCGGCGCTGATCCGATTATTTGTCGTAATAGCCGCGGCGCGTCTTCGCCGCCGCCCCCTCGCGCCTGATCTTCACGTTGATGCGGCGGAAGGCCCCGCTGCGCTTCAGACTGTCCGGCGAATAGGCGAGGCTATAAAGCGTATGGAGCCTTGAGGCTACGCGTTGATACGCTTCAAGCAAATCCTCTTCACGACTGACGCCGAAAATCTCTCCGCCGGTCTCGTCGGCAAGAGACGCAAGCCGCTCATAAGCCAGCGAGCGGTTACTCGACTTCTGCGGGAAATAGCCGCTGAAAATTCGGTCGAAGCTCCCGCCCCGCCTGCTGGTGTCGAGATAGATCGGATAAACAGTCACGTCGGAATCGTAAGCCCGCCCGAGTAGTTCGCCGGCGGCGCCGTTTGGCGACGCGTCATCGCCCGAATCAACGTTCCGGCCGCCGGCCAATGAATCGTCAACGCCGTCGGTCACGACCACCATCGCTATGCGGCGCCCGCTGTCCGAACCGATTTTTTCAAACGCCATCAGCATCGCGTCGTAATAGGCCCTGCCGCCTTCGAGCGGGTTCAGCCCTTTCGCCAGATCTTTCAACCGAGCGCGATCGGAGGTGAAATCCGTAAACATCCGAAGGTTGCGCGTGAAAGCGCCGAGCGCGATCTTGTCCTGCGCCGGAAGCGCGTCAATAAACCCGGCGGCCGCGTCGCGAGCCAACTGACGCCTCTTTTTCGTGGCGCCGCCAAGATCAAGCAGAAGAACCACGTTGACCGGCGCCGTCACAGCGCTGAAATGAGTGATCTGCTGCTTCACGCCGTCTTCGTAAACTTCGAAGTCATCCGATTTCAAATCAGTCACGGGGCGCCCTGCGGTGTCAACGGCTTTGACATTCAGGTTGACTAACCTGGTTTCGATGCGGACCGTGACGTCGGCGCCTGGGCTTCGTTGTTCAGCGCCCGGATCTTCAGTTCTTTTCTTTGGCCCTTCTTGCTGCGCGACGGCCGTAAATTTCCCCGTGAGGAGCACAGACGAAGAGAAAACGACCAGCGCGAGCAAGAAGGCCGCCGGAACGACGACGCGAGAAATTAATGATTTCGACGCCATGTTCACTTCCCCCTCAGATCATTTATCGAAGTAACCTTTTCGTGTTCTCGCCACCGCGTCTTCGCGGCTGAGCTTCACGCCGATCTTCCGGAACTCGCCGTTGTGTTTCAGCTTGTCCGGCGAATAGGCCAGACTATAGAGCGTGTGCAATTCGCTTGCGACGCGTTTGTACGCGCCATCGAGATCTTCTTCGAGCTGCGCGTTGAAGACCTCGCCGCCGGTCTGCTCGGCCAGCGAGTCGAGCTGTTTGCGCGCGATCTTGCGATTCTCATTGCCGCTCATCAGTCCGCCGCCGCCGCCGAAAAGCAATCCGACCTTGTCGTAATGGTTCCGGCCGCTGAAATAGATGGGGTAGATCGTCACGTCCTCTTCGGAGGCGCGATCCAACAATTCGTCGAAGGTGTGAGTGGTCTCCTTATCGCCGATCAGCGATTCGTCTTCGCCGTCCGTCAGCACGACGATTGCCTTGCGCGCGTCGGGAATTTGATCCAGTTGATCGAGCGCCTGCCACATCGAATCGTAAAAAGCCGTGCCGCCGTCGAAGCCCTTGATCTGCTCGACGACTTTCTTGAGACTTTCTTTGTCCGCAGTGAAATCCGACAGCGCCCGGTACCTGCGTGTGAAGGCGACGAGCGCGATCTTGTCCTGCGCGGGGAGCGCGTCAATGAATTTCCTGGCGGCTTCGGCCATCGCATTGCGTTTCGATTTCGTACTCCCGCTCAGGTCGAGAAGCATGATCACGTTGACCGGAGCGTTGACAGGTTTGAAATGCGAAACATCCTGTTTGACGCCGTCTTCGGTAACGACGAAATCTTCCATTTTCAGGTCCGTCAACGGCTGCCCCCCCTTGTCCATCGCTTTGACGTTCAGATTGACCAGGCGCGTCTCGATGCGAATGGCCCCGGGCGTCGGCAAATTCGGTTTAACTTCAGTTGTCGCGGGCGCGGCGGAAGAGTCTTCGGCTTTCGTATCGGTTTGCAAAGACGGTTTGTTTCCGCCATTGGATGCGGTGTCCAGCGCCGGCGCGGGGTTCGCTTCATCGGCCTTTACGTCCGCTGCCTGAGGCGACGCAGCCTGTAACGAATCATTGCTCGAAGGATTGGGCGCCGCGGGGCGCGGAGGGCGATTTGACGCTACGGCGGCGTTATTGCCGCGGATCGATTTGCCGAGCGAGATGCCCATTATCTTGGGATTTTCGAGGAAGCGAGCCGCCGCGTCGGGATTGAATTTGACTTCGAGCACGACGGCTTCGCGGTCTTCCAACACGGCCAGCGCGAACTGAACGTCCTTGCCCGAGCTTCTGACGTAAATGAAAGTATGGCTGGCGCCGTTGCGCTTCGAACTGACCTGGACCATCGGCCGCCAGTCTTTGTTGTAAGCCTCGCGCATCACGGCGTCGAAAGAGGCCGCGCGCTCGTGGGCGGAAAAATTCTGATCCTCGAAGACGGCCAGCTTGAACCCCTTCACTCCCGCCGGGCGGATCAGTTTGATCGCAAAGTTGGCCAGACCGAGAAACGGAATGCGGACCTTCTTGGCCCCGTAATTGGTCTCGATGTGTTTGACCACGTCTTTGAAGCCTTTGCCTTTCGCCAGTGCGAAGAACGAAGGCGAAACGAGCAGCGCGATCATTATCGCGAACAGGAAGGTCTTTCGGACGAGATGTAATAACCGGGTCATAACGTTACCTCCTTCTTTTGCGACGGGGCGACTGGGAGACAAGGCGACGGGGCGAGAAGAATCTTTTCGGGTTCGCCCCGTCCCCCCGTCGCCTTGTCTCCCAGTCTCCTTCAATTAGCTCCTCTGCGAGTCTTCTTCGCCCCACCGAAATCGAGCGCGAAATCTTTCGGAATTCCGAATTGGCCGCGCAGGTTGTTGATCTTTTCGGGATCGAGCGGGCCGACGACATTAACGACCATGACCTGCTTCGGCTCGGCGATCAATACGCCGATTCCTTCGATCACGGCGTCATTGTTGATCATCAGGAAGACCTCGACGTTTTCGCCGTCGCGTTTGCTGCGCACGCCGACGATGCGCTCCCAGCCGGGCGCGGATAGTTGTTGGCGAATCGCTTCGACGTCGGACTCGCTGTATTCGCCCTCTTTGTCGAACTCCACGCCTTTGACGTAAACACCCTTGAGCGCCTGGACGATCTCTTTGACCGCTGCTTCATCCGCCTTGTCGCTCCTCAGGAACTTGGACGCCATCAGCAGCAGCGCGCCGTCGACCCTGACGTCAACCGTCTCGACGGCCTTCGGGAAGAGCCTGTCAAGATGGCCGATCTCCAAGCGGGCGTTCTGCGCGTGGGCCGGCGCGGCGCCACAGACGGCCGCGAACAGCGCGATTGAAATGAGTCTGAGCATAATCGGTTTCATCAGATTCCCTCCTATTGAAAATCAATTATGAAGACAGAGAATCGAGGATCGAGAGTCGCAATCTTCGATCCTCTATCTTCGATCCTCTATCTTCGATCCTCTATCTTCGTGAACGGCGATCTCGCGAACCTTCTTCTGAGCCGCGTTTAGTTTGGCGCTGGCGATGCGCATCGCCAGCATCACCTGTTCTTTGGCGCGTTCGCCCTCGGCGATTTCGGCCAGCCGCTTTCGCTCACTTTCGCGGCGGTGGTGGACGCCGAAACCGGCGATGACCAACAGAACGGCCATTGCGCCCGCCGTCGCCCATTTCATCTGCGCTGGCTGAAAAAACTCCGCGAGTCTCCTCAGCCAGCCCGTTTTCTCCCTCGGCTTTTCCCGCTTTTGTAATTCGGCGACGCGCGCCATCACGCGATCGGTGAAATCGGGCGACGGTTCTTCGCGACGAAGCGCCAGTTTCAATTCTTCGTCAAAACGATTCATACTTTTATCTCTCCCATAGACCGGGTGACTTTCTCCCTCAAAATCGCGAGCGAACGCCGCAGGTGGCTTTTTACCGTGTTGAGCGGCATGTCCAGCAATTTGGCGATTTCGGTCGGGTCTAGGTCTTCCTGGTAGCGCAGCGTGACGACCAGGCGCGGCTTTTCGGGCAGCGTGGCCACGATCCGGCGCAGCGCTTCGGTCATCAACGAGTCCCGGAAATCCGTCGTCGCGACGGGTTCCGGCGCGTCTTCAACGCTGACGGTCTTCACCTTATGTTTACGGGCGTGGTCGATGCAGCGGTGGCCGGTCACTCGGCGCAGCCAGAATTTCAGATGCGCCGGCGATTCGATCGCCGCCAGATTCTGGTAGAGGTGAATGAACACCTCTTGCGCCAGGTCTTCGGACGTCGCCCGGTCGCGCGAAAAATAGTGTGCGATAGAAAAGACCATCGCCTGATGCTCGCGCACCAGGTCGGCAAAGGCCGTCTGATCACCATCTTTCGCGCGCGACAGGGTGTCGTCCGCTCGCTGCATTCCGCCCTCTTTCCTCTCGATCAATTGATCTTCCAGGGTTTCACTTGCCATTACGCACAGTCAGTGACCGCAGTGCGCAATAATTTTCAGCTTTAATCTGCTGATGTCGGAACACTTTTTATAAATGCGGGGCCATGACTGGCCATGAAACTTATAGATAACGTCTAAATCAGCTGAGATCAATTGAAGAGGCTGTCTTGCGAGCTACAAGTTTCCGGCCATAGAATCTGGCTCATGCCGGTTAAGAAGTCCGATCAACAATTCATTAACCCGCGATTGGGGCGCTTCAACTCAACGCAATGGAGTTTAGTGCTGGCAGCCGCCGAGCGTTCGACACCGGAGTCGGAAAACGCGCTAGGCGCCCTTTGCGCCGCTTATTGGCCGCCGCTTTACGCCTACATTAGGCGGCGGGGGTATGAAATCTCAGAAGCGCAGGATTTGACTCAAGCCTTCTTTGCGCGCCTGCTGGAGAAAAACTACCTGGGCGACGCCAATCGAGAGAAGGGCAAGTTTCGCTCTTTTCTGTTGGCTTCATTGAATCATTTCCTGGCGAATGAATGGGATCGCAAGCAGGCGCAAAAGCGCGGCGGCAGGGTGACCATCATTCCTTTGGAAATGGACAGCGCCGAGGGCTATTACCGCACTGATAGAGCGGACCTCCTTACCCCGGAGAAACTCTTTGAACGCCAGTGGGCGCTTACGGTGATCGATCTTGCTCTCAAACGCCTAGAAGAAGAATTCACCGATACCGGTAGAGCGCGCCTCTTCAACTGTGTAAAATCATTTCTGATCGGGGCGGACGGCGAGGTTACCTACCGTCAAATAGGCGCCGAGGTGGGGATGAGTGAAGGCGCAGTGAAAGCGGCCGTTCATCGCCTGCGCCGCCGCTTCCGTGAGTTAATGCGAGCCGAAATCGCGCAAACTATCATGCGCCCGGACCAACCGGAGGCCATCGACGCCGAGTTACGCTCGCTGCTCGCTGCCCTGAGACCATAATTTTTTTGAACTGCCCGTACCTTTTCCCGCGGTTTGCTTCAGTAAAGGATGGAAGTAAATGCCTGAAGAAGGAGACCATCTATGACCCAACCGCGTTTCTGCCCACGCTGCCGAAATCCATTGGCCACAGACGCTCCCGCCGGTCTGTGCCCGGGTTGCCTGTTTGAGTTGGCGCTCGAGCCCTCCACCGCAGTTCCCGACGCTCCATACGGCTCAGATCCGACAGCGCCGGCCTTCGACCCGGCCGCGGCCGCGGGACCCGGGGCCAGGCGCCCTTTCGGCGATTACGAATTGCTACAGGAGATCGCGCGAGGCGGAATGGGAGTGGTCTACAAAGCCAGGCAGTTGAGTCTCAACCGCGTCGTCGCCCTGAAGATGATGCTGCCCAGTTTGCTGGCCTCCGCAACCGCGGCGCCGCGTTTCCGCGCCGAAGCCGAAGCTGCCGCTAATCTGCAACACCCTAACATTGTCGCAATTCACGAAGTAGGCGAGCACGAAGGCCAACTCTACTTTTCGATGGACTATGTTGAAGGGCAGAGCCTTGCCGCCCTGGTCAGAGACCATCCGCTTCCGGCGGAGACCGCTGCGCGCCATGTCAAAACAGCCGCTGAGGCGATCCACTACGCGCATCGACAAGGCTTTCTGCATCGCGACTTGAAGCCGTCGAACATATTGATCGATGAAGCGAACCAGCCGCGGATCACGGATTTTGGTCTGGCCAAGCGGATGGATAGCGACTCGGGGCTGACAATTACGGGCGCGGTGCTGGGCACGCCGAGCTATATGTCGCCTGAGCAAGCCGCCGGCAATAGCGATCAAGTAGGACCAGCGAGTGAGGTCTACGCGCTCGGCGCGATCCTATATGATTTGTTGACCGGGCGTCCGCCGTTTCAGGCCGCGACGCCACTGGATACAATCTTATTGGTCCTCAATTCGGAACCGGTTTCGCCGCGATTACTTGCGCCCAGGGTCAATCGGGATCTGGAGACGATCTGTCTTAAGTGCTTGGAGAAAGAGAGGCGGAGGCGATACCAATCGGCGCAGGACCTGGCTGATGACCTCGACCGCTATTTGAACGGCAAACCGATTTTGGCGAGACCGATCAATCGGGTGAACCGCGCCTGGCGCTGGTGTCGCCGCAACCCATGGCCGGCGGTGGCGACTGCATCGCTGGTCCTGCTGGCGGCGCTGGCCTCGCTCTCGGCGTTCACATACCGAGAGAGACTGTGGCAATCGCTCCTTGATCGAGTGCGGCTGGAGCGGCTCGCAGGAAATCGAGCCAAGTCATTAGAGGCGGCGTCCGAGGCGGCGCGCATCAAACGAACACCGCTGCTATACCAGGAAGCGACTCAGACCATTACTACTCCAGGCGTGACCCTGCTCCATCAGTTCCCTTATGGGGGCGCGTCATATAGAGGCGATTCCAAGCCAGTCTTCAGCCCCGATTCAAAGCTACTGGCTTTCCTTAGTCGCCTCGACGAGAACGGGTACATACTCAAAGACGGCTCTCAG
>DATEMG010000604.1:0-3375 GCA_035275805.1 Blastocatellia bacterium | reverse complement strand
TTCGCATCACGCGTTGAGGAACCGATTCTAGGCGTCGCGGCGAATGCCGCGAGCGTGATTGCGCCGTCGGCGTGATGTGGAAACCCACAGAGCTGATGTATGATCCGAATTGACGCCGCGGCGATTGATTCTGTTCCATTCCCCCTCGTGAAATCTTCAACGGCAGCGCCCGAGGAAAACGAAATGAAAGCGATGAAGATCGAAAGACGACAATGGCCGCGCCCGTCGCGCTCGCTTCTGCTCTTATGCGTTTGCCTTTTGCTTTTCGCCTTTAAAACAATGAGCCAAACGACAAACCAAACTCCCCGCCCTCGCGCCCGCGACCTGGGCGTCGTCGTCGGCATTCTGCCCACGGGCAAAAACAACGCGATCACCGACGTTGCCGGAGTCCGCGTGGGCCATAGCGCCTTGACCAGAGGCGACAATGTAAGAACGGGCGTGACGGCGATTTTGCCACATTCGGGCAACCTCTTTCAGGAAAAAGTCCCGGCGGCCATATACGTGGGCAACGGCTTCGGCAAATTGATGGGTTCGACTCAGGTCAATGAACTAGGCGAGATCGAGACGCCGATCCTGTTGACCAACACCTTGAACGTCCCCCGCGTCGCCGACGCGCTGATCGATTGGATGCTCCAGCTTCCCGGCAACGAGGAAGTCCGTTCGATCAACCCGATTGTCGCCGAGACTAACGACGGCTACCTGAACGACATCCGGGGCCGCCACGTCGGGCGCGACGAGGTTTTCGCCGCGATCAAGTCCGCGAAAGAGGGGACTGTCGAAGAAGGCTCGGTAGGCGCGGGAACCGGCACAGTGGCGTTCGGTTGGAAAGGCGGCGTCGGCACGTCGTCGCGCGTGATACCGCAATCGCTGTCCCCGGGGTCTGCCGCCGCGGGCGTTACTGGAGGTTACACGATCGGGGTTCTGGTTCAGTCGAATTACGGCGGGGTGTTGACGATAAACGGAGCGCCGGTCGGGCGCGAGCTTGGCAAATATTACCTAAAAGAACAGATCAGTAACGTGAGCGGCGCGGACCGGATCGGCGATGCGGCCGACGGTTCGATCATTATGGTGGTGGCGACCGACGCGCCGATGGACGCGCGGAACCTGAAGCGGTTGGCGGCGCGGGCGATGTTGGGACTCGCGCGCACCGGCTCGCCTTCGACCAACGGCAGCGGCGATTACGTCATCGCCTTCAGCGCCGCGAACCGGATTCGCGCTGGCGATAACTTACGTAGCGCGCAGACCCTCGGCAACGACGCCATGTCACCCCTCTTCGAGGCCGTCGTCGAAGCGACCGAGGAAGCGATCTACAATTCGCTCTTCAAGGCCACGACCGTCACGGGCCGCGACGGCCATCGAGTCGAGGCTTTACCGATAGAAAAGACAGTGGAGATTTTGAAAAAATACGGCGCGGCGAAATAGAAAACCGCAGAAGATACGGGACAACGCCGCAGCCGGAGACGATCCTGCGGCGGCGCTCTCCCGCATCCTCTACGGTCGTGGCGCGGTCTGGATATAAGACGGGATTTCTTGAATCAACTATCAGGCGTAGCTTTTGACTGCGGCAGCCTCGTCTTCAAAGATCTCAAAGACGGTGATCAGCTTGGTGATCGTCAACAGGTCGCTGATGCGCTTGGTCGCGTTCAGGAGCTTCAGATCGCCGCCTGCCCGCTTGACGGTCGTGTAGCTGCGGACGATCTCGCCCAGACCGCCGCTGTCCATATACGGCACGTTGGCCAGATTCAACAGCAATTTGGTCTCGCTGCGTTCAATCAATTCGTCGATCTTGCGCTTCAACTGGACGTCACCTTCGCCGAGAAGAATCTTGCCTTCAACGTCGAGAATGGTGACGTCACCGCTCTTGCGCTCTGTAATTGTCATACCAGGCCTCCAATAAGGTTTTGGTTTTATACGGAAAAATGCTGCGGAAAAGCAGCCGGAAAGCTAACATAGGCGCGCAGTGATGGCAAGTTGGAGAGTGTGGAATGATTCAAAGAGACAAAATACTCAAGCAGTTACAAAGCAAGCGCGATCAATTCGTCGCCTTCGAGGATTCGTTTCAGGACGAGGCCGGCAAATATCACGACGCGCTCGACCGAATGGCGATGCTGCCTTCGAGTGAATTGACGCGAAAGTTGGCGACGGCGCCAACGCCGGGGGCTTTGCCCACGGAGGAATTCGACGCGGCTGCGGGGCTGCGCATCGATTTCCCGCACAAGTGGAAGAACCATCAGGAGGCGCGGGAGTGGGCCTTCGACGCTCTGCTCGATCACCCGACCTTCGCCGTCGACGGAAGCCAGATCAGGCCCGACGACGATTTCAGCATTCCGGTCGCGGCGGTGCAGGTCGCCTGGTTCGAGAACCGGCACACCGTCGACGGGCGCTACGTCAAAGACGCCCGCTTCGAAGTCCTCACGCCCGAAGACCTGACAGTCGACTTCGGCGACGACCGCGTGATTTCGGAACAGCAGGTCAACCTGCGCCGGTTCGAGCTTGAGATAGAATCCTTGCGCGCGACGATGGAGAAGCTGTCGGCGCCGGGCGGCGACGGCGCGAAGCTGGCGGTGGCCTTCTTCGACAGCTCGCTCGTCATCTCCTTCGCCGACCGGCTGCAGGGGGAGGCGCAGGAGCGCCACGTCCGCGCCATGCTTGAATTGCTGCGTTCTTCCGAGAAGACCGGAGTCCCCGTAGTCGGTTACGTCGACGGCAGCCGCTCGCGCGACCTCGTTCATATGGCCGCGAGCCTCTTCAAACTGAACGACGCAGAAAAGATTCACGACGCCTGGCTTGTAGATTCGCGGCTGACCTGGGGCGCGCGCACGCCTATGTTCGTCTGTGCTCGCGGCGGCGCCGACCGCAAACAACCGAGCGTCCTGGAAAAGTTCGAAGAGTTCCGCCGCGGCGTCGGCTTCGTTTACCTCAAAACCAGCGCCACGGCGCCGCCCGCGCGGCTGGAGATACCGCTCTGGGTCCTCGAACGAGGACTTCTCAGTCAGGTGATCGACCTGGTGATCGCCGAGGTTGTCGTCGGCAACGGCTATCCTTATGTCATTCAATCAGCCGACGCCGCCGCCGTGATAAATTCCCGCGACCGCGACGCCTTCTACGCCATCTTTCAGCGGTTCGCCAGGGAGCATGAGATCGGGCTGCGAATCTCGCAAAAGACCGCTAGCAAGTCGCGCAGAAGATGAAGGGGTGAAGGGGTAAAGGGGTGAAAGGGTGAAAGGGTGAAAGTATGAAAGTGGTGAACGAAAGCGATTAACTTCTTCACCTCTTCACCCCTTCACCTCTTCACCCCCTCACCCCTTCACCCTTTCACCTCTTCACCCCCTCACCCCTTCACCCCTTCAGGGTCATCCAGGCAACTTCGCGCCT
>DATEMG010000603.1:0-3629 GCA_035275805.1 Blastocatellia bacterium | reverse complement strand
CTGACGGCCATTGACGAGCGCGTCCGCGCCGATCGCGGCGACGGGCCCGCGAGCGACTTCACGGTCGTCTATCACCTGCTCTCCTTTGAGCGCAACGAGGACGTGCGGATCAAGGTGGCGCTTACGGGAGAGCATCCTTCGCTCGATACCATCACCGATGTCTGGCCCTCGGCCAATTGGTACGAGCGCGAGGCCTGGGATATGTTCGGCGTCACGTTCAACGGCCACCCGCATTTAAAGCGCATTCTGATGCCTGCGACCTGGCAAGGCCATCCACTGCGCAAAGAGCATCCGGCCCGCGCCACCGAGATGGGTCCGTTCCGCCTGTCCGAAGAGAAAGAGGACGCCGAGCAGTCGGCCCTTGCGTTTCACCCGGAAGATTGGGGGCTTAATCGCGGCGGCGAAGACACCGATTTTATGTTTCTCAACCTGGGGCCGCAGCACCCCGGCACGCATGGCGTGCTGCGCCTCGTGTTGCAACTCAGCGGCGAAGAGATCCTGGACGTCGTGCCGGACATAGGATTCCACCACCGGGGCGCCGAAAAGATGGGCGAGCGCCAGTCGTGGCATACCTACATTCCTTACACCGACCGCGTGGATTACCTCGGCGGAGTGATGAACAACCTCGCTTACCTCCTGTCGGTCGAAAAGCTTGCGGGGATCGAAGTCCCCGACCGGGTGAAGGTGGTCCGAGTCATGATGGCGGAGTTCTTTCGATTGGCCAGCCATCTGGTCTGGTACGGCACATTCGCGCAAGACCTGGGGGCGCTTTCGCCGGTGTTTTACATGTTCACCGACCGCGAGCGCATCTTCGACATCGTCGAGGCCGTCTGCGGCGGGCGAATGCACCCGAGTTGGTTCCGCATAGGCGGCGTCGCGCAAGACCTACCCAAAGGTTGGAACAAGCTGGTCGGCGATTTCATCCCTTATATGAGACGCAGACTGGACGAATACGACAAGATGGTCATGCAAAACGGCATCTTCAAAGCGCGAACCGTCGGCGTCGGCGCTTACACGCTGGACGAGGCCATCGAATGGGGCGTGACCGGCCCCGGCCTGCGCGCCTGCGGGTTCGAGTGGGACTTCCGCAAGAAACGGCCTTATTCCGGCTACGATCAATTCGAGTTCGACATTCCCACCGCCGAACGCGGCGATTGCTATGACCGCGCCGTCGTCCGCGTGGCCGAAATGCGCCAGAGCCTGCGGATCATCGGGCAATGCCTCAACAACATGCCCTTCGGGCCGTATAAATCAGATCACCCGCTGGCGACGCCGCCGATCAAGAAACGCACGATGCAGGACATCGAGACGCTGATTACGCACTTTCTGGGGGTGAGCTGGGGGCCGGTGATTCCACCAGGCGAGGCGATGGCGCATGTCGAAGCTACCAAGGGCGACAACGGTTATTACCTGATCAGCGACGGCAATACTCGCGCCTATCGCGTCCGCATCCGCGCCCCGTCTTTCCCCCATATGCAGATGGTCCCGCTGATCAGTCGCGGCGCAATGGTTCCCGACCTGCTGGCGATTCTGGGAAGTATAGATTTTGTATTGGCTGATGTAGATCGTTGAGTGGGAAGGGCGACTGGGCGACTGGGCGACGGGGCGACGGGGCGACAAGGAAAGATCAGATTCGCCCAGTCGCCCAGTCGCCCTGTCGCCCCATCGCCCCGCTCCCCACTCCCTAAGCGAAACCATGCTGACCGAAGAAGAAAGACTAGAGATAGAAGCGGAACTCCATCAATACGCGCAGAAACGCGCCGTCTGTATTGACGCGCTGAAGATCGTTCAACGGCGCCGTGGGTGGGTGTCGGACGAAAGCGTCCGGGATCTGGCCGAGTTTCTTGAGATGACGCCTGACGAGTTGGACAGCGTCGCGACTTTTTACAACCTGATCTTCCGGAAGCCGGTGGGCAGGCGCGTGATTCTCATCTGCGACAGCGTCAGTTGCTGGATTATGGGTTATGACCGGATACGCGAACATCTGACCGCGCGTCTGGGGATCGCGCTTGGCGAGACCAGCGCGGACGGCGAGTTCACGATGTTGCCCATCGCCTGCCTCGGCGCATGCGACCACGCGCCGGCGTTGATGATCGACGAGGCGCTCCATCAGGATTTGGAGCCGCAGAGGCTTGACCGCATTCTGGAGCGTTCGTAGTACCGCCGTCAGGTGTCAGGTGTCAGGTGTCAGGTGTCAGTACAAGATCGATCCTAACTGAAACCTGAAACCTGGAAACTGGAACCTGGAAACTGAACTGGAACCTGACACCTGACACCTGACACCTAATTATGGAGAGACCGCTTACCAAAAACATTAGGGATGATCGGGAGCCGCCGAGCCTGAAAGAATACGAACGGGCGGGCGGCTACCGGTCCGTGCGCAAAGCCTTGCGTAGATTGGCGCCGCAAGAGGTGACGGAGTTGGTCAAGAATTCCGACCTGCGGGGGCGCGGCGGCGCGGGCTTCCCGACCGGAGCGAAATGGAGTTTCGTGCCGATGGGCGGCGACGCTCCGCGGCCAAAATACCTGATCGCAAACGCAGACGAGATGGAGCCGGGCACGTTCAAAGACCGCCTCCTGATGGAGGGCGACCCGCATCAGTTGATCGAAGGCATGATCGTCAGCGCATACGCCATCCAGGCCGACGTCGCCTACATCTTCCTGCGCTGGGAGTACAGGCTGGCGGAGAGGCTGTTGAAAAAAGCCATCGCCGAAGCCTATTCGGGGGGTTACCTGGGCAAGAACATTCTCGGGTCGGACTACAGCCTGGAGATGCGTCTGCACGTAAGCGCGGGCCGCTACATGTGCGGTGAGGAGACCGGCCTGCTCAACGCGCTTGAAGGTAAGCGCGCCACGCCGCGATCCAAACCGCCCTACCCGCAGGTGAGCGGTCTCTGGGGTAAGCCGACCATCGTCAATAACGTCGAGACGTTGTGCAATGTCCATCACATCGTCAACAACGGCGCAGACTGGTTCAAAGGATTGAGCCGCACCGACGAGGGCGGGACGAAGATTTACGGCGTGAGCGGAAAGGTCAAACGACCCGGCGCGTGGGAGCTGCCGATGGGCGTGACAGTCCGCGAAATCCTTGAAGAACACGCCGGGGGAATGCGCGACGGGTTGAAATTTCGAGGCGCGATACCCGGCGGCGCCTCGACCGACTTCCTGGTCGAAGAACATCTGGACGTGAAGATGGATTTCGCCTCTGTGCAGAAGGCCGGGAGCCGCATGGGCACGGGCACGATGATCGTCCTGGACGACCAGACCTGCCCCGTGGGTTTGACGCACAACCTCGAACAGTTCTTCGCGCGCGAATCCTGCGGCTGGTGCACGCCCTGCCGCGAAGGATTGCCGTGGACGGCGCGGATTCTGCGCGCCATCGAAGAGGGCAGAGGGGAGCTGGCGGATCTGAGGAGGCTGCGTTTTCATACGGAGTTTCTCGGCCCCGGCTTTACGTTCTGCGCGCTAGCGCCTGGCGCGATGGAGCCGCTGCAAAGCGCCTTGAAATATTTCAGCGGGGATTTTGAACGGCACATTCGAGAGAAGCGATGTCCGTGGAGATAGTAATTACAGCGTTAAATCAAAGCGCGCGAGACCGGTACAGTACCGCGCGCGTAAGCAAGCGGTTG
>DATEMG010000602.1:0-18094 GCA_035275805.1 Blastocatellia bacterium | reverse complement strand
GGAGCGCCTGGCGTTGAAGAAATACGAAGAGGCTCTTCCGCTCTGGCGCAGAATCGGCGACCGCCGTGGAGAAGCTCTAACACTTGTATCCATGGGCATGGCCTATTATTCGCTGGGCGAGAGGCAAAAGGCGGTCGACTTTTTGACTCAGGCGCTGTCGCTTCATCGCGCCGCCGGCGACCGCGAAGATGAAGCCACAACGCTCTACTTCATTGGCGATAGCTATCAGTCGCTGGGCGAGAACCAGAAGGCAATCGATTTTTACGCCCAGGCGCTGCCACTGGCGCGCGCAATCGGTAGTTCCCGGGGAGAAGCCCTGACTCTTGGCCGCATTGCTTCGACATACTTTTCATTAGGCGAGTGGCGGAAGGCGATCGATTTCTACAATCAGTCGCTGCCGCTTCAGCGCGCGTTCGGAGACCAAAGTGGAGAAGCTACAACGCTCGGCAATATCGGCTATGCCTACAAGTCTCTGGGAGAGAACCAGAAGGCGGTCGACTTTTTGACTCAGTCGCTGCCGCTCCATCGCGCAGTCGGTAACCGCAATGGAGAAGCTATAACGCTCAGCAACATCGGCGCAGCCTATAGCGAACTGGCCGAGTATCAGAAGGCGCTCGACTTTCACACTCAGGCGCTGGCGCTTTGCCGCGCAATCGGCGACCGCTATGGAGAAGCTACGACGCTCGGCAATATCGGTTTGGTCTACAAGTCGCTGGGCGAGAATCAGAAGGCGCTCGACTTTTTGACTCAGGCGGCGCCGCTTTATCGCGCAGCCGGCGACCGTAGCGGAGTAGCCACAACGCTTGGCAACATCGGCGCTCTCTACGATTTGCTAGGCGAGTATCAGAAGGCGCTCGACTTTCACACCCAGGCGCTGCCGCTTCATCGCGCAGTCGGCGATCGTAAGGGAGAAGCCATAAGGCTCAGCCACATCGGCGCTCTCTATGATTTGATAGGCGAAAGACAGAAGGCGCTCGACTTTTTGACTCAGGCGCTGGCGCTTCATCACGCAGTCAGCGACCGTAAGGGAGAAGCCATAACGCTCGGCAAAATCGGCGTCCTCTACAATTGGCTGGGCGAGAGACAGAAGGCGCTCGACTTTTTGACTCAGGCGCTGGAGCTTTGCCGCGCAATCGGCGACCGTAGCGTAGAAGCCACAACGCTTAGCGACATCGGTTTAGTCTACAAGCTGCTGGGCGAGAAGCGGAAGGCGCTCGACTTTTACACCCAGGCGCTAGCGCTTCAGCGCGCGGTCGGCGACCGCCGTGGAGAAGCCGCTACGCTTAGCAACATCGGCGCTGTCTACACCTCGCTTAACGAGTTGCGGGCGGCGCTAGACTTTCACACTCAGGTGCTGGCGCTTCATCGCGCGGTCGGTAACCGCAATGGAGAAGCCATAACACTCAGCATTATCGGGGCCATCTACACTTCGCTGGGCGAGAATCAGAGGGCGCTCGATTTTCACACCCAGGCGCTGGCGTTTCATCGCGCAGCCGGTAACCGCAGCGGAGAAGCCAATACGATCCACTACCTTGGCGTACTCAACAGGTTGGTGGGCGAGAACCAGAAGGCGCTCGACTTTTTGACTCAGGCGCTGACACTGTCACGCATGGTTGGCGACCGCGATGGAGAAGTCGAAACACTCATCCTTATCGCCGATATTAAACGGGATCTCGGTCATTTTGATGAATCCCTTTCTTACGTGGAGTCCGCACTGAAGATCGTTGAATCATTACGCGCCAATGTTATTAGCAAAGAATTGCGCGCTTCTTACTTAGCTACGGCGCAGAATCACTACACATTCTATATTGACCTGCTGATGCAGCTGCGCAAACGGGAGCCAAACAAGGGCCATGAAGCTGCGGCGCTCGAAACCAGCGAACGCGCCCGCGCCCGTTCGCTCATCGAAAGTCTGGCCGAGGCCAGCGCTGACATTCGGCGCGGCGCCGATCCAAAACTGATCGATCAGGAAAGGTCACTGCAACAACGCCTGAACGCAAAGGCGAGAGAGACGTTGAAGCTTTCGTCGAATGGCGCGGACGAAGCGCGACTCGCGATGAGCAGACGGGAGACGGACGCGTTGACCACAGAACTGCAACAGGTTCAAACGCAAATCCGTCAAACCAGTCCGCGATATTCCGCGTTGACGCAACCGCAGCCGCTCACACTCGCTGAGATTCAGCGGCAGGCGCTCGACGCCGACACTCTCCTGCTCGAATACTCGCTCGGCAAAGAGCGTAGCTTCTTGTGGGCGGTGACGCCGACATCGATCAACAGCTACGAACTGCCGAAGCGCGAGGAGATCGAGGCCACCGCAAAGCGCGTCTACGAACTGTTGTCAAAAGCTCAAGGCGCGAGAGGCCAGGGGTCGAGGCCCGGAGATTCAGGTTTGAAAGAATACAGCGGAGAGTATTTGGCCGCGGCGAAAAGCCTGAGCCGGACCCTGCTCGGACCTGTGGCCGGCCAGTTGGGTAAGAAGCGCTTGGTGATCGTCGCCGACGGGATGCTGCATTACATCCCATTCGGCGCATTGCCTGATCCGAACAGTCTCGATAAGAGCGACGTAAGCTGGCAGCCGCTCCTCGTGGAGCATGAAATCGTCAATCTTCCATCGGCTTCAACGATAGCGGTATTGAGGCGCGAGTTGGCCGGTCGTAAACCGGCGGCAAAGACCCTGGCCGTTCTTGCCGACCCAGTCTTTTCCAGAGATGACGAGCGCATCAGGCCTGGCGCGAGTCTCGCCGCGCAGCGGAACGCTCAGCGCGACCCGCTCGACGAAAGCCGCGCCAGAATCCTCGTCGAAATCGGCGGCGGCGCGCCGAATGATCTGCGCATCAAGCGGTTGCCATTCACGCGGCAGGAGGCCGAAGCGATTATGTCGCTCGCGCCCGCAGGCGCGGGAATAAAGGCGCTCGATTTCGAGGCGAGCCGGGCGACGGCGACTGGCGGACGGTTGAGCCAGTACCGCTACGTCCATTTCGCCACGCACGGGCTGGCCGACGCCGATCGCCCTGAACTTTCGACACTCCTGCTCTCGCTCTATGACGTTCAGGGCAGGCCGCAGGACGGCTTCCTGCGGGCGCACGAAGTCTATAACCTGGAACTGCCTGCTGAACTGGTGACGCTGAGCGCCTGCGAAACGGGCTTAGGCAAGCTGACCAAGGGCGAAGGTTTGGTGAGCCTGACGCGGGGCTTTATGTACGCGGGCGCTGCTCGGGTGGTGGTCAGTTTGTGGAGCGTGAGTGACCGCGCGACGGCGGAGTTGATGACGAAGTTTTACCGTAGCGTCCTGGTCCGGGGCGAGCGCCCGGCTGCGGCTTTGCGCGCGGCGCAGGTGGAGATGTGGCGAGACAAGCGATGGGAGGCGCCTTATTACTGGGCGGCGTTCACGCTGCAAGGCGAGTGGAGGTAACGCCTGAGCGATTGATCTTGCTTACGCGCGCTGTACTGTTAAGCGTAAATGCCACGCACCCGCGTGATGTAAGCGACCCGATCGACCGCCAGCATGTAGGCGGCGATGCGGTTGTTGACGCCATGAATTTCGGCGTACTTGACCACGTCGTTGAAGCTGGCCACCATAATGTCTTTCAGCCGCTCGTTGACCATTTCCTCTTTCCAGAAATAGCCCATGCGGTCCTGAACCCACTCGAAGTAGCTGCAGGTCACCCCGCCGGCGTTCGCCAGTATGTCTGGGATAACGAAGACGCCTTTGCTCTCTAGTATGTCGTCGGCAGCCGCCGTGGTCGGGCCGTTGGCGCCTTCGGCCAGAATCTTGCATTTGATTCTATGCGCGTTGTGGCTCGTGATCTGATTTTCTGTAGCGGCGGGCAATAAGACTTCGCAATCGATCTCCAGCAGTTCGTGGTTCGAGACCGGTTCGGCGTTCTGGTATCTCTCGAAGGTCTTGTGGCTGGCCATGTAGCTCATCACGTCGGGAATGTCGAGTCCCTTCGGGTTGTAAATTCCCCCGTGAATGTCCGAAATCGCCACAACTTTGTAACCGGTCTCGCTCATCAAGCGCGCGGCCGTCCCTCCTACATTGCCCGACCCCTGAATCACGACCCGCGTGTTTTCCCGCTTCATGCCCAGCTTTTTGACCGCCTCGTCGATGACGAAGAGCAGGCCGCGCCCGGTGGCTTCGCGGCGGCCTTGCGAACCGGAAAGTTCGATCGGCTTCCCTGTCACTACGGCCGTGACGGTGTGGCGGGCATGCATCGAATACGTGTCCATAACCCACGCCATAGTCTGTTCATTCGTATTCATGTCTGGCGCGGGCACGTCTCGTTCGGGGCCGATGAAATCGATCAGTTCGGCGGTGTAACGCCGGGTCAGCCGCTCGAGCTCGCCCCGCGACATTTGCGACGGGTCGCAAATGACCCCACCTTTCGCCCCGCCGAAGGGGATGTTGACGACTGCGCATTTCCAGGTCATCCACGCCGCCAGCGCGCGCACCTCGTCGATCGTAACGTCGGGCGCGTAGCGGATGCCCCCTTTCGCGGGTCCGCGGGCGAAATTATGCTGCACGCGGAATCCGGTGAATACTTCGATGCGCCCGTCGTCCATAAAAACCGGGATGTAAATGGTGATTTCGCGGTTGGGGACGCGCAGGACTTTATAAAGGTCGGGGTCGAGTTGCAGTAATTGGGCCGCGTGATCGAAACGCGACATCATCGATTCAAAAGGATTTTCTTCTCTTATACGATGCAGATCATCTACAAACGCTACTGCCACAAATGCCTCCGAAGAACCTGGGACATTATGCAATAGGACTTATAGGATGTCCTATAAGTCCTATAAGTCCTATAAGTCCTATTCATGAGATTTGAAGGGGAGCGTTTCGTTCAGCGCCCCGGAGCGATAGCCTTCCAGGTCGAGGGTGACGAATTTAAACCCCAGTTGCTTGAAGACCGCCGCCAGCGAGCGGGCCATTTCGGCGTCCAGCGCCCGCGGCATCTCTTCGGGCGCGATCTCGATTCTGACGATGTCGCCGTGGTGGCGAACGCGCATCTGGTTAAAGCCGAGGGAGCGCAATCTGGCTTCTCCGCGTTCGATCACGGAAAGTTTCTCGATCGTCACCGGCATGCCGTAAGGTATGCGCGAGGAGAGGCATGCCGAGGCCGGGCGGTCCCAAACGGGCAATCCGGCGTCCTTGGCAAGCGCGCGAATCTCGGCCTTGGTCAGCCCGGCTTCGATCAACGGGCTGCGCACGTTCAATTCTTTCGCCGCTTGACGGCCGGGGCGATAATCCCCCATATCGTCGGCGTTATTCCCGTCGCACACAAAGGCGTAGCCGCGCTCGGAGGCCAGTGTAGATAGTTTTATGAACAACTCGTGTTTGCAGAAATAACAGCGGTTCGCCGGATTGGCTTGATAGTTTGGGTCGTTGATTTCGTCAGTGCTGATGAATTCGTGCGGGATCGAAAATCGCTCGACTATGGCGAGGGCGTCTTGCCGCTGGAAATCTGGGTAGCTCGGACTTTCTCCGGTCACGGCCAGGGCGCGGTCGCCGAGGGCGGCGGCGGCGGCGGCGGCGAGATAGGCGCTGTCGACGCCGCCCGAGAAAGCGATTATCACCGACCCCATCTCGCGCAGAATGCGGCGAAGCTCAACCTCTTTGAGACGAAGGGACGGAGGGGCCGAAGGGCTATTGATTTCGGATGTAATCTGCCTCTCTCCACACTGTGGTATCTCTACTCTGCCGTCTCTAGGTCTTTCCATCTCTGCGGTCTCTTTTATAAAGAATAACCTTTAATGCCCATCGGCGCCCGGTAAACGCATTGCGTGCTGACGACGATCATGTTGCCGGCGTCGTCGAAGGCTAGACCGACGAGCGTCGAGCCGGAGAGCACGACTTCGGCGTCGCGCCCGTCGGGCGAGATGCGGACGATGCCGCGACGCCCGCGTAACGAAGCCGCCACGTACAAATTGCCCGCGGCGTCGAACGCCAGCCCCTGCGGACGGCCAAGTCCGGCGTAAAAAACCGACACGTTCCCCATCGAGTCGATGCGCATCACGTCGCACGAGGAAAGGGTCGGCCCCGTGACGTACAAATCGCCGTCCGGCCCGAACGCCAGATGGTACGCCGCGACGCTCGCTTCGAGCGAAGCGAACGGGCGCGACTCGCCGATCTCGTTGACGCGGAAAATCGTCCCGCTGCGGTCGCCCACATAAATCTCGCCTTTGCCGTCAAAAGCCAGCCCCGTCGCAATTCCCAGATCGGAAGCCACTGTCTGAACATCCTTGAACGGAGAGATGCGGTAGAGCGCGCCGTCATAACGGCTGGTTACGTAAAGCGCTCCGTCGCGGCTGAACGCCAGGCCCGTCGGGTTGACCAGGTCGGAGATGAAAGGCGCCACAGTGTCGTCGGGAGAGATTTTATAGATCGAAACCGGAACCTTCTGGCCTCGCTGCCCCGAGAACGTCACGTAGATGCTGCCGTCGTCGCGGTCGATGGCGGGGTTGGCGACCGGGTGCAGGTTGTCCGCGATCTTCGCGCCGAGTTTGAACGGTACCGAGCATTCAGTCGTCCCGCTCATCAACCGCATCTCTTTCCCGTTCACGCCGACTTCGTATTCGGGAATTGCGGCGACCACGCGCGAAGAGGACGCGCTGACCAGCCGGCCTCGTTGGGCGTCGAAGAGAACTGCGCAGGACGAGTAATCAGAAGTGTCATAACCTTCGCAGACGATAGCAACCTCTCCGCCCTCCACGCCGGCGCTGGGGACAACTCTCCTGATCACCCCATTAGTCGAATCTGGCATTACTCGCCCCCATATGGATTTAAACCTCAAATCGATCTTATGGAAGTAAACCAATATACGCGAGCGCAAAGATGATGTCTAGAAGCTCATTCTTAGCCAACCCGGCCGCGCCTTTCCCACATCAAAGGCGACGTAGCAAAGTGATGAAAACAAATTTGCCGAGGGAAGAAGGAGGAGGTTATGAAAAAGTCTTTTGCTGGGATTATTCTCGCCTTAATCACATCCGTCGCCGTGACCAGCGGGGTCGCGGCCAATCCGAACAACGCCGCCACTAACACCAACACAGTCAGAAAAATTCGCAAAGAGCTTGTCACGCTGCCGTTCTACGGAGTGTTCGACAACCTGGCCTTCAGGTATGAAGAGGGCGTGGTGACATTGTACGGCCAGGTCGCGCGGCCGACGCTGAAGAAAGCCGCCGCGCGAGTTGTCGAGCGGGTGGCCGGCGTCGATCAGGTGGTCAACAGGATCGAGGTTTTACCGCTTTCGAACTTCGACGACCGGATTCGCGTCGCGGTCTACCGCGCGATCTATCGACAACCCGGTCTCGACAGGCTCTCGCTCCAGGCCGTTCCGCCGATTCACATCATCGTCAAGAACGGCCATGTGGCGCTCGAGGGCGTCGCGCCGAATAAAGGCGATGCGACGCGCGCGTTCATCGCGGCCAACGGCGTGTCGGGCGTATTCTCGGTGAAGAACAACCTGCGCATCGAGAAGAACAGATGACCGGCGCCGCGCCTAACCTGCGCGGTTCGATTTTGAGTTGCTTCGTGGTTCCTTCCGAGGGGTAAGTTAAGTGACTTGACGGCTGGCGGGCTACGGTCTGCCAGCCATTTTTATTTCCCGCCGAAATACTCCCCCCATAGCCTTTAGATCTTTTCTAAAAATTTCCTTGTAGGTAGGCTGCGATTGGCGATTCGCAGCCTTGTTTTCCGACCGTTCGGGAAGTAGACTCCGTAGCGGACGTAGCGGCGAAATTGCCCATGTCGGCCTACTCCATTCCCTGATTTACTCGGAACAATCACCATCAAGCAAGGAGACAATTAACGATGAATATGCGCGCGTTGAAACTGATATGCCTATCTCTGCTCTGCGCGGCAGCCCTGGCCCAGGCGTCTCTGGCGCAAACCGGCGGCCCCACCGAAGGAGCATACACTGTGACGGCGAACAGCGCCGAACTCGGCACGGTCAATTTCGTGCTGATCCTGAAGCGCGACGGCGCCAAATGGACGGGTGAAGTAAAAGACTCTCCGACACCGCTCACCATAAGCAGCGTCAAAGTTGACGACACGAATAGTATATCAATCACCGCCGACGCGGGCGGGACTGCCGTGACGATCAACGGCAAATTCAACAATGGCGAGTTCGCCGGCGATTGGTCGGCGGGCGACATCAAGGGCACCTGGAAAGGGGCCAAGAAAGACACCACGGCGGCAGCGGCGAAGCCTGAAACCGCAGCGCCCGCCAGCGCTGAGGCTCTGGCTGCGTTCGAAGGGACCTACGAAGCCAAGATTACCGCCGAAGGCCAGGGCACGTTAGATTTCACCCTGGTGATCAAGCGCAGCGGCGATAAGCTGGTCACCGAGGTTCCCAACCCGGGCGACCTGAACATCGTCGGCATAGAGGTCAAAGATGGCGACGCCGTCACGCTCTCCGCCACGTTCCAGGGCAACCCGTTTCCATTGCCGGGCAAGCGCACGGGCAATGAGATGGGCGGCAAATGGTCGGCCGGCGGATTCTCCGGCGACTGGTCAGCCAAGAAGAAGTAAGCCGAACCAAAACTTGAAACAGGCCGGTAGTTGTCGCAAGATGACACCGGCCTTTGATTTTTGGGAATAGGGAGTGGGGAATGCGGAATTGGGAACAGAAAATGGCGCCCCTTTCCCGCATTCCGCACTTCCCATTCCCTCCTCCAGAGCGATTTAAACAGGAGAATCCGTATGAAGCTGCGAACCGCGATTCTGGCTTGTTGTGGCGCCGCAATGGTTGTGGCCCAGGTTTTAGCGCAGACGAAAGAGACGCGGCAGGACAACACCGCCGTTTGCCACACTCCGACTGCGACAAAGGCCGCGACCACGCCCGCGCGTTTGGTAGATGGCTATGGCAAGATTCATATGCCGATCTCCACGAAATCCGAAGAGGCGCAGCGGTTCTTCGATCAGGGCCTGGCGCTGCTCCATTCGTTCTGGGCTTACGAGGCTGACCGTTCGTTCGAGCGCGCGGCCCAGCTAGACCCTGAATGCGCGATGGCCCAGTGGGGGATCGCGATGGCCGCCGTGAACGAGAAGCGTCGCGACGAGGCCGTCAAACGCGCGAAGGAACTCGCGGCAAAAGCGAGCGAGCGCGAGAGACTTTACATCGAAGCGGTCGAGGCGCGTTATCAGGGCGAACGGACGACCATTCAAAACAACGGTTTTCTGGGCGCTAGCGAAGCTTATCAAAAGGCGATGCGAAAGATCGTCGCGTTCTATCCGGACGACCTGGAAGCGAAGCTCTTTCTCGCCCTGGCGCTGATGTCCGGCTACGAGCGCGACGGCTCGCCGAAGCCAGGCACGGTCGAAGCGATCGCCTTGTTGCAGGTCGCGCTGGCGAAAGATCCGAAACACCTGGCCGCGCATCATTACATGATCCACGCAACCGAGTCCGGCAAGCGCGCGATCGACGGCGCGCCTTCGGCGGATGTCTACGGCTCGCTCGCGCCGAAAGTCGGACACGCGGTTCATATGCCGGGCCACACCTACGTCCACATCGACCGCTGGGACGACGCGGCAAGGGCGTTCGAAGGCTCGGCGGAAGTCGATCGCGCCTACATCCGCGACAATAAAGAGACCACGGACCATGCGGCCGGGCCTTACGGCCACAACGTTCATTTCCTCGCGACGGTCTACGGCTATCAGGGCCGTTACCACGACGCCGTGCGCGCCAGCCAGGAACTGCTCGACGCGACCCAAGCCCCCGACGAACAGAAATCGCGCGCCGCTCTCGAAGGCCGCATCTCGATGTTGCGGGCGCTCGTGCGCTTCGAGAAATACGACGAACTCCTCAGCGGCAAATCGCTGCCCGATGATGGCGCGTTCGAGGTCCTCAAGGGCTGGCGCTATTACGCTCTGGGCCTGGCGAAGATCGGCAAGGGCGATGTGGCGGCCACGCGCGCGCAGATCGAGACTCTCGAGCGCGAGATCGCCTGGCTGAAAGAAAAATTTGGCAAGGCCAAAGACCTGCCGCAGGCCGGAAGACAGCGCCAGCAATTGCGATCCCTGGCCGTCGCCCCGATCGAGCTGCAAGCCAGAATCCTTGCCCGCGAAGGCAAAGCCGCCGAAGCCATCGCAAAATTGCGCGAAGGCGTTGAAGAAGAAATCAAGCTCGGTTATTCGGAACCGCCGCTTTATCCAAATCCGATGGAAGAGGTCGCCGGAAAGCTCTGCCTTGAGTTGAAGCGATGGAAAGAAGCCGAAGAGTTCTTCCGCGCCGCGCTCGAACGCGATCCTGGAAGCGGGCGGGCATACTTCGGTTTGATGCTGGCGCAACAGGCCAGAGGTCTTGACGCCGAGGCGCGTGGCTCCTATGCGAAGTTCGTGAAGGCCTGGGCGAAAGCCGACGCCGATTTGCCGGAGATGCGACACGCTAAAGAGTTGGCCGGGACTTACAGCGCATCAGGAGGACATTAGCGTAAGACTCCGGAAGTCGGTCGCCTCCATATCGCCAGTATCTGGATTTCGCAAGGCGCCGACTGGATCAGTACCGCGAGCGGTAGCGAGCGGCCGTTAGCGAAGGCTCCGCTCGCTACCGCTCGCGGTACTGACTCGTGTCCTCGACAGGAAAATGCGGGAGAGGAAAATATTTTCAGATCTCACCATCCGGTCGAAAACAGCCTCGACGCCGCGTTAATCCCGCACTGCTGATATTGATTGTAAGCCGCCGCGGCGCGCCTCCTGATTCTCTCTCCATCCTCATTCAACACCCATCCGTCAATCGCCGCTTTCAACACGTAGGCTTCGGGAGCCATCAATCCGGTCGTCCACAACAGCGGACTCGCTCCGGTATTTCGCAGCGGTTCTGCGAAATACCTTTTGCTCAGGCAGGCAAGCATTACCGCGTCGCGCCGGTGGTTATCGGCCTTTTGCGGGAGCGAATCGAGCGAGAAATCCATCAGCCCGTCGTGGCCGACATAGGCGACCAGATCCGCCCCGCCGCCCGCATGAAGCTCGCCGGAATTCGCCTTGACCGTCTCGACGGCGCGGCCGGCCGAAAACTCGAAGAAATCGGCGACGCATCTTTTTATCTCGCGCCCGCGGTATGCGTCGGCGATCAAATAAACATCTTTGGTCTGATGTTTGAAGACGAGCCGTTCCAAAATTTCGGCGCGCGGATTCCGGCTTTCCGCGATCGACTTCCAATCGTTCGCGCGTTTGAAGAACGTCTTCACGCCGAACCTCGCGCCCCAGTAAAGATTGTTCGCCGGATCGTCTCCATTGCCGATCCGCGCGGGCACGGGAACTATGCCTTGATATTCGTTGTCGCAGAGCGCGACCAGGACGTGGATCAGCTTACCTGAGTTTCGTTTCGTCGCCTGGGTCGCGCCTGCGGGGTTTCGGCCGCTCGCCGGAGCCTGAGCGACTTCAGGGCGCAAAGGCTCCTGGCCCGCGTTTTGACAGGACGCGAGCATGGCCAAGAGGAAAGCGTTGATCAAAACAAACGATCGACTCATATTCACATTTGGTCAGCGCCGCGAGTGGCGCTGATTACTGCGGATTGAAACCTGTCGCGCGGCGGAAAGCCTCGACATATTTGCCGTCTTTCTTTGTCGCGCGGCCTTTCAGATATTCGACCAGCTTCTCAAAATCTTTCGGGTCCCAATCGGGTCGATACTTGTTGATCGAAGGCTCGAACTGGCTGACGTGTTTGCTGACGGCCTTGATCTTCAACTCGACCACGTCGCTAATATCCACCCAGTAGTTTGCTTCGCCGGCCGCATAGTAAAACATCATCAGCGGTACTTTATAAGGCTTCAGCCCGTCGACTAGCAGGTGATCGGGATAATAGAGATGAAATTCCGCGGCGCGGATGGCATCCGCAGTGTTGAATGCGGCCATCCGGTGGTCGCTCTTGTGCCATCGCTCGCTCCACTCGCCGGGATCAATGCTGAAGACCGCGTCGGGACGGTATTTGCGAATCAGCTTCGCCGCCTGACCGCACAACGCCTTCGGCTCGGCGTATTCCAACTCGCCGTCGTCATAACCCAGCCAGATGATGTTCTCCTTAGGGACCCCGATGACCTCCATCGCCGCTTCCTGTTCGGCCTTGCGAATGCGCGCAAGCCGCTCGCTGGTCATCTCCAGGTCGAAGGAGCCTTTGTTGTCATTAGTGTAGATGACAACGATTATTTTGTTACCGTTGCGCGCCAGCATCGCCATTATGCCTCCGCAGCCGAATACGTCGTCGTCGGGGTGCGGCGTGAAGACCATTATAGACTTGCCGCGCCATTGTTCGACGCGGTCTTGAGTTTCGGTCGCAGCGGCCGAATTTTGAGCCTTGATCGCCGTCGTAATCACGAAGATCAGAATCAGCAGCGATAATATTTGTCGCATTATTCGCCTCACAGGGTAAGATTGAAATTTGAAGCGGAGATTAAGTCTTACGGCATCAAGTCGCAACAGAACGGCGGCGGCGCTCGCCGCCGTATCGAAAATTCTCCTCTTCAGCCCGGATCGAAATTGCGCTGCCTTTTCGGCGAGGCTACAATTCGCCCGCGCTTACGCAATCAAAAGGAGGTTTGAACTGTGCGCCTTCTTATCATCGCATTCCTGATCGTCCATCCGCTAGCGTTACAGACTGCGGCGCTCCCAGGGGAATTTCAGCGCCCGTGGGACGACCCGAAGACTGCGCTTGTGATCGATCCTTATCACGCCAACCCCATCGACTGGGACAAACTTAAAACAGAGCCGCGAGTCGTGGCGATAATTCACAAGGCGACGATAGGCCATTCCAAGCTCGACCCCGCTTACTTTACGCGCAAGAAGGAGGCCAAGAAACGCGGATACCTGTGGGGGTCATATCACTGGGGCGTTTCCGGCAATCCTGAGAAGCAGGCGGATTATTACCTGGACACCGTCAAGCCCGGGGACGATGAACTGATCGCGCTCGACATCGAGGACGCCGCCTCGAAGAAGTTGATGAACGCTGAAGAATCGCTGCGCTTCATCAAGCGAGTCAAAGAGAGGACCGGACGCTATCCCGTTCTCTACACGAATCACAAGAGCGCCAAGCTACTGTCCGCTAAATTCAAAGGAACCGAGTTCGCCGAGGCGCCTCTTTGGTACGCCCGCTTCGTGAGCGCTGTGACGGACTTTCCCTCCGGGCTATGGCGGTCGTATACGCTCTGGCAGTTTTCGAGCGAGATACGCTCTCAAATGACGCTGCCCGGCGTGAAGCCGGACATGGATATAAACGTCTACAACGGGACAGCCGACGACCTAAAATCGAATTGGCCCTTGACGCGTTCCATGCCACTAAACGGCGGATGAACCTTGGAGGAGCCGTCGTATGCCGGAACAAGAAGCCGCAACTCTAACGCCAATGGGATTTGGGTAAGGAGGCTTGAGGAAATTGCGATGGTGAGAAACTTAGTTGCGATGCTAATAGTTATTGCAGGCTACGGCGTTTGTTTTGCTCAGGTCAGTGGAAATAGTAGCTATTCGCAATCGGGCGGTAAGGCGAGAGCGGAGCAGAATGAACGAAACAAGCGGGCGCTGGCGCAAGGTGAGGAGCCTCCGACCGGTACGAGCATGTTCATTGAAGCCAATGTGTTAATGAACCTCAAGGCCGATGAGTATGTCGTCGTCTTCGGCGTCTCGCAGGAGTGCGGCGCCGTGCCCGAGTGCAATCAGAAGATGGACGCTACAACCAATCAATTTGCCGGAGAGTTGAAGCAACTGGGCATAGGCAGTGAGGACATCTTTGTTGACTTTGCGGCGCAGAATAAAATTTATGGCTTTCAGGTGGCTGGCAATATCGCCAAGGAGAAGCTGGTCGGCTTTGAGTTAAAGAAAAATGTCTCTGTCCATTACAAAGACAAGTTGTTACTCGACAAGCTGATTATCGCGGCTTCCAAAGCAAACATTTTCGACCTGATCAAGGTGGACTATATCGTAACGGACACTGTGAGCGCCCACGCCAGGCTTATGGAGATTGCGGCAAGAATTATCAGGCAGAAAGCGGCAGAGTATGAAAAGCTTTTAGGTACCAGGCTTCTGCCTCCGGCGCAGGTCTATGCGGCGAAACCCAACATCTACTTTCCCACGGAAATGTATGACTCATACAGGGCCTATGAGTCGGAGGACATAAGCGACAATAGCGAAAGACAGAAATACGCAGTCCAAGGCGCGCGAAAGAGTAGAACGTTTTTCTTCAATGCCTTAGATGCGGATGGTTTTGACCACGTTATAAATCCGGTAGTCATTGAGCCTGTGGTGCAATTTACCCTCTATCTCAAAGTCAGATACGAGATAGAACAGATCAAAAACAAGTAAGTGCAAAATTTGCCAGCCTAATAAAGGAGCGCTGTCCATGTTTCAGATGAAAATCGCGGCGCGAGTGTAGTGCAAACTGGCAGTTTGCACTGACTACTTCGATGCGATCATTCGGGAAAACCAGGCAAACTACCAGTTTGCCCTACCATTTGCTTTGGAGAGCCCACATGGCCATTTACACAAATTGCCGGATTTGCCGCGCAAGAAAGTTTCTGCTGTTTGTCGTTGTGATTGCGACCCTGGCCGCTCTTTCAGGAGGTCGGTCGCCATATGCGCAATCCGGCGCCTTCTCTCCTAGATTGACAAAGCCACGCATCGCGCCCGTACCCGAGCAGGAACGCAACGATGCGCAGCGCCAGATGCTGGCTTCGCGGCCTGACTACAATATCTACAGGACGCTGGCGCATCATACGGAGCTTTTCTCTCGATGGTCCGGCCTCGGCCGGTTCGTGATGAACGGATCGAGCCTGCCTGCCCGTCATCGGGAGATGCTGATGCTGCGCATGGGCTGGTTGTGCCAATCGGAATACGAGTGGGCGCAGCATGCCCGCATCGCGACGTCCACCGCGGGCATGACCGACCAGGAGATTCATCGCATCGCCGAGGGGCCGAAAGCTGCGGGCTGGACCGATTTCGAGCGCGGCCTGCTGCGCATGGCGGACGAACTGCGCTACGACGCGATGGTCGGCGACGCGACGTGGCGCGCGCTTCGGGCCGAATACAGCGACCAGCAGATGATGGAAGCGGTCTTCACGGCGGCGCAGTACCAGTTGGTTTCGATGGCGTTGAACAGTCTCGGCGTACAGTTGGATCCAGGGTTGCGGCATCGGCTGCCGCGTGAACTGCCCTTGCCGCAGTTGGCGCGACCGGCGGCAGGCGCGCGGCTCTCGACGCCTCGCATCCAGCCGCTCGGCCCCGAGCAATGGACGCCACAACAACGCGAGATGATCGCCCCACAAATCCGCGAGGGCGGGAGCGTGTTGAATCTTTACGCAACTATGATCCAGCACCCCGGTCTGTACACCCCGCGCGCGTCGTTTGGAACCTATCTTCGGAGTGAAACGAGTCTGCCGCCCAGGACGCGAGAACTGCTCATCATGCGCACGGCGTTCCTGATCGGCGCCGAATACGAATGGGCGCATCACGTCGAGCGATCGCGCGAGGCGGGGTTGACGGACAGGGAAATCTCCCGAATCGCCGCCGGGCCGGAGGCCGCCGGTTGGAACGAGGAAAGCCGGGCCGTGTTGCGGGCCGCCGACGAATTGCGCCGCGAGGCGTTCATCACCAATCGCACATGGGCCCTTCTGGCGAAGCAATACAACACTAAACAACTCATCGAGATCGTATACACGGTGGGGGGCTACACGATGACCGGCCTCGCCATCAACAGCTTCGGGATTCAGACGGAGCCCGGGTATCCGGCCTTTCCTCGATCCAAACAGAAGGGCGCGTCGTCTCGGCAGGCCTCGGCAGGAGAGTGGACTACCTGGGGCGGCGACGCCGGCTTCACGCGCTATTCTCCGCTCGACCAGATCAACAAAGACAACGTCGGAAAGTTGGAGGTCGTCTGGCGATGGAAATCGCTCCCCCACGGCTCCCGCTCCGATGGAAATCTCAAGGCGACGCCGCTCATGATCGACGGCGTCCTTTATACGCCCACTGGGGTTAATCAGGTGGCCGCAATCGATCCGGCCACTGGTAAGACGTTGTGGATCTTCACCCCAAACCCCGCCGAGGTCGGCGGTGGCCGTCCCCTAACACTCAGCAGTCGCGGCCTTGCATATTGGACAGATGGGGCCCGGAAGCGGCTGTTCCACAACACGCTCGACGGGCGGCTGCTTTCTATAGACGCGATGACCGGTCGGGCTGATTCAGCCTTTGGCCGAAACGGTACGGTGAACTTGAGAGAGCGACTGGTCGAAAATCGCCCTGTTCCCATTCTGGGATCATCGTCGCCGCCTACGGTAGTCGGTAACGTCGTCATCGCTCAGGCCGTCAGCGAAGCCACATCGCCAAACAAAGAAGCGACGCCTGGACACATCCGAGGATACGATGCGCGAACCGGCAAATTGCTCTGGACTTTTCACACGATCCCTCAGGCGGGCGAGTTCGGTAATGAAACATGGGAAAACGGCTCGTGGAAATACACTGGTAACACAGGCGTCTGGTCGATGATTAGCGCCGACCCGGAACTGGGCTACGTCTATCTGCCTGTGGAAACCCCAACGCATGACTTCTACGGTGGGCACCGGCTCGGCGACAATCTTTTCGGCGAGAGCATCGTCTGCCTGAACGCAAGGACGGGCAAACGAGTCTGGCATTTCCAGATCGTCCATCACGGCCTGTGGGATTACGATCCGCCGGCTGCGCCCATTCTGCACGACATCACGATTGACGGCAGGACGATCAAGGCGGTCACCTTGCTGACCAAGCAGAACATGTCGTTCGTGTTCGACCGCGTGACCGGCGCCCCCGTATGGCCTATCGAAGAGCGCCCGGTTCCGCAAATCGTCGTGCATGGGGAGCGACAATCGCCGACCCAGCCCTTCCCGACAAAACCCGCCATGTACAGCCGCCAGGGCTACCAAGAAGACGATCTGATCGATTTCACCCCCGAACTGAAAGCCGAGGCGCTCAGCATAGCCGAACGGTATGTTCGCGGCCCGATGTATACGCCTCCCACGCCGATCATCGGGGGCGGAACGCAGGGCTCGTGGGTATATCCCAGTTACGGCGGAGGCGCGAACTGGAACGGCGGCGCATTCGACCCCGAAACCGGCCTGATGTTTGTGCCCACCCGCAACTCGGTGATGGTCGCGGCGCTCAGCACTGCTGATCCCGCCCTCACCAATTGGAACTTCATCCGCGCCCCCACCGAGTACATAAAGGGGCCGCGCGGCCTGCCGATCAACCGGCCGCCCTGGAGCGTCATAACCGCCACCGATATGAACAGAGGCGAGCATGTCTGGTCGCGGTCGATAGGCGGAGCGCCGGACGCGATACGCAATCACCCGGCCCTCAAAGGCCTGAAGCTGGATTTCGACAACATGGGCCAGCCTGGCGTGAGGCCCAGCCCGCTAGTCACCAAGACGCTTTTGATTCTCGCTGAGGCCGGCAACCTCAGCGGCGATCCTGGCGGCCCGATGTTTCGCGCATACGATAAGCGGACCGGAGCGGTGGTCGCGGAGATCGAACTGCCGTCGAAAGCCACTGGCGCGCCGATGACCTACCTGCGCGAGGGCCGTCAATACATCGTCATCGCCGTGGCGACCCAGCGGCATCCCGCCGAGCTTGTCGCCCTGGCCTTGCCGAATGGCGCAGGGCAATCGCTCGCCAGTCGATCGACCGAGGGCAATGGGACGAGCATCGCTGCGATCAGCGCGAGCCTGAATGACTTGCGCGCGGGTCGTGAGATCTACGCGCGATCCTGCGCCGCGTGCCACGGCGCGAATGGCGAGGGAGTGAGCGGCAATACCTCGCCGCTTGCCGGCCTGTCCGACCTGGAATCCATCCGGCGCGTGGTCATCCAGGGCAGCATTAAGATGCCGCCGATGCGGACGCTGTTGACAAAGCAGCAAATCGAGCAGGTCAGCATGTTCGTCGCCGTGGAACTGAACAGAAAATGATTCCTAAGACAATAGCCACGTAGTGACGAATTTATTCATCACGTGACGAATAATAATGTTTGAAAAATAAATGCAACAACACCTCCTCGTCGCGGAGCGACGGTTGATAGTAGCCCGGCTTTTCAAAGCCGGGAGAGCGGTTAAGCAGTTGTTTCAGTCGCGGAGCGACGGTTGATACCGA